>NZ_JAUMZV010000068.1 GCF_030527935.1 Kingella sp. (in: b-proteobacteria) | reverse complement strand
TAATGGTTTTTTTGTTTGCTGCATGGTTTAACTGGGCAGCCTGAAATGGGGTTAAGGGGCTTTCAGGCTGCCTATATTAAGACAAACGTTAAATATTACAGCTTACCCAATACGATATTCAGCATACGGCGAATCGGCTCTGCTGCGCCCCACAGCAACTGGTCGCCTACGGTAAACGCGCTGATGTATTCGCCGCCCATTTCCAGCTTGCGAATGCGCCCAACTGGTGTTGCCAGCGTGCCTGTTACCGCTGCGGGGGTCAGCTCGTGAATAGTGGCTTCTTTGGTGTTGGGGACAACTTTTGTCCATTCGTTTGCGCTGGCGATGGTTTGTTCAATTTCTGCCAGTGGCAAATCTTTTTTCAGTTTCAGCGTGATGGCTTGGCTGTGGCAGCGCATTGCGCCGATGCGAACGCATAAGCCGTCCACAATCACGGGGCGATTTGCGCCCAAAATTTTGTTGGTTTCCACGCCGCCTTTCCATTCTTCTTTGGATTGCCCGTTGCCTAAATCGGCATCAATCCACGGAATCAGGCTGCCTGCCAATGGCACGCCAAAGTTGGCTTTGGGGTACTCTTCGGAGCGCAAAAAGTCGGATACTTTGCGGTCAATCGCCAAAATCGCGCTGGCGGGGTCGGCAAGCTCGGCGGCGACTTGGCTGTGCACCGCGCCCATGCCGCTAATCAGTTCGCGCATATTTTTCGCACCCGCGCCTGATGCGGCTTGATAAGTCATGCTGGTTGCCCATTCTACTAAGCCGTTTTGGAACAAGCCGCCGAGTGCCATCAGCATCAGCGATACGGTGCAGTTGCCGCCGATGTAGTCTTTGATGCCGTTTTTTAAACCTGCATCAATCACATTGCGGTTTACGGGGTCTAGCACGATGATGGCGTTGTCTTTCATGCGCAGCGCGGAAGCTGCGTCAATCCAGTAGCCATTCCAGCCGCTTGCGCGTAGGGGTTCGTGGACGGATTTGGTGTAATCGCCGCCTTGGCAGGTTACGATGATGTCCATTTTGGCGAGTTCGGCAACATTGTTGGCATCCAGCAGGGTTTTATTGGCTTGCCCGAAATCGGGGGCGGCACCGCCTACGTTGGATGTGGTGAAGAAGTGGGCTTCGGGGATGTGGGCGAAGTCATTTTCTTCGCGCATTCGTTGCATCAAGACTGAGCCGACCATGCCGCGCCAGCCGATAAATCCTACTTTCATGTTGGTCTCCTAATATATGGTGTGGATGGAAAAGGTGGGGTTTTAATCGTTTGTTAGGGTTTTGTAAAGGGGGGATATGGGTTTCAGGCTGCCTATTGGGGTGGGATAGGCAGCCTGAAAACGTGGTTGGATATCTTTTCAGGCTGCCTATCCCATCTATCAGGACAAGCTCGCTAACCAAGCGTGATAATACTTATCTTGCTCGGCAACAGATGCAACCCAATCCGATTCGGTTTTATCAAAAATAGCGACTTTCTGCTGGGCGGACTGCCCCATTTGGTTCAAATACGCAATGCGCCCAAGGCTCATTTGACGGCTCACGCCAGACGGATAAGCGTCTATTGTTGCGCCGTTGCATAAAATCATCGCGTTTTGCGTTTCCAGTTCCAATCTTATTTGGCGCAGGGCTTCAAAAAAATCGTCTGCTGTTTTGGTGATGCTCATCTGGTTGTCGCTTAACGTGATTTGAGCGCGGTAGTCATCGGTGGTTACATCATCCAAAACGCATTGAAATCCAACGCCATTTTTTCGGATAAACATAGTTCGTTTCATAATCAGCCCTTTACCCCAGCATCCCCAACAACTCTTCTTCGCTCAACACCGTTATCCCCAAGTTCTGCGCTTTTTCCAGTTTAGACCCTGCTTCTACGCCTGCCACCACAAAATCGGTTTTCTTGGACACGCTGCCGCTCACTTTGCCGCCTGCGGCTTCAATCATCGCGCTGGCTTGGTCGCGTTTTAATGTGGGCAGCGTGCCTGTGAGCACGAAGGTTTTGCCTGCGATTTCGCTTTTCAGGCTGCCTGAAAGGGCGTTTTCAGGCTGCATGGATGGCGCGGGCAGTTGGGCGAGAAAGGCATCTATATCGCGCAAGAGTTGGGCGTTTTCAGGCTGCCTGCGCCATGTTTGCCAGTCTTGCGGCAGGGCGTTGTCGGCGAGCAGTTGCGCGATGCTGCCGCCTGCCAAATCCCACAATTCTTGGGCGCGTTTTTCGCTGATTTTGTAGTCGGGCAATCGCGCCAACCAGCGTGCGGGCGTGGCGTATTCGCGCACATTGCTTGCCCGCGCGGCGGTTTGCGGCGACACGAATTGCAATAAATCGTCCAGCAATTTTTGTTGTTCAGGCAGCCTGAAAAAATGGGCGATGGAATGGGCGACCACGCTGCCGATGTCGGGCAGGCAGGCGAGCACAGGCTCGGGGGCGCGGCGCACGGTGTTCAAATCGCCAAACGCGGCGGCAAGCTGCTTGGCGGTGCTTTCGCCCACATGCCGAATGCCAAGCGCAAACAAGAAGCGGGCAAGCGGCGGCTGGCGGCTGGCGGCAATCGCGTCCAAAATATTGTGCGCCCATTTGTTCGCGCCTGATTTGCTGTCTTTGATGGTTCGCAGCTTGGTTATATCTAATTGATAAATATCGGCAAAACTGTGCAACACATCTTGTTCCACCAAGGCTTCAATCTGCTTGTCGCCCAAGCCGACAATATCCATCGCTTTGCGGCTGGCGAAGTGAATCAACCCTTGCGCGCGTTGGGCTTTGCACACGATGCCGCCTGTGCAGCGGGCGACCGCTTCGCCGATTTCGCGTTCCACCGCGCTGCCGCACACGGGACAGCTTTCAGGCAGCCTGAAAGCGGGATGCTGCGGCTCTTGCCGCTCGCCCAGCAAATCCACGTTGCGCATCGGGCGGCGTTCCAGCACCACGCGCACCACTTCGGGAATCACATCGCCCGCGCGGCGCACCACCACGGTATCGCCCACGCGAACATCTTTGCGCGACACTTCGTCTTGGTTGTGCAGCGTGGTGTTGGTTACGGTTACGCCGCCCACAAACACAGGTTTCAGCCGCGCCACAGGCGTGATTGAGCCCGTGCGCCCCACTTGCACATCAATCGCTTCAACCGTGGTCAAGGCTTCTTCGGCGGGGAATTTGTGCGCAATCGCCCAGCGCGGCGCGCGCGACACAAAGCCCAGCGTTTGCTGCTGCCGCAAATCGTTCACTTTCACCACCATGCCGTCAATTTCATAAGGCAAGCTGGGGCGTTGCTGCGACATGGTTTCGTAAAAATCCAGCACTTCGCGGATATGGGCGCACACGCGAATTTGCGCTTGCGGCTCGCTAAACCCCAGCCGCGCCAGCAGCTCAATCTCCTGCGCATGGTTTTCAGGCTGCCTAAACGCCGTGCTCAAACGCGCGATGCCGTAGCCAAAAAAATGCAGTTTGCGCTGCGCCGTAATCGCCGAATTAAGCTGGCGCAAGCTGCCCGCTGCGGCATTGCGCGGATTGGCAAACGGCTTTTGCCCCGCGTCCAGCTGGCGGGCATTGAGCGCGGCAAAATCCGCTTTCAGCATCAGCACTTCGCCGCGCACTTCAATCAAATCAGGCACTTCGTCGCCGCGCAGCTTCAAGGGAATATTGCGCACGGTTTTGATGTTTTCGGTTACATCCTCGCCCGTTGTGCCATCGCCGCGCGTGGCAGCCTGAACCAAAATGCCGTTTTGATACAACAGGCTAACCGCCAAGCCGTCAAATTTTGGTTCAATAATGTATTCGGTTTGCGATGTGCCCAAATCCTTGCACACGCGTTCGTCAAACGCGAGCATTTCGGCGTGGTCAAACGCGTCCGATTCATCATCGTGCGGCGAAAACGCATTCGCCAGCGACAACATCGGCACGGCATGGACAACCGTTTCAAAGCCATCCAGCACCGCGCCGCCCACGCGGTTGGTGGGGCTCTCAGGCAGCCTGAAAGCGGGATATTGCGCTTCCAACGCTTCCAATTCGCGGTATAGGCGGTCGTATTCGCTATCGGGCACGCTGGGCGCATCAAGCGTGTAGTATTCGTGGGCGTATTGGTTGAGCTGGGCGGTTAGGGTTTGGATTTTTTGTTGAGCTTGTTGGGGCATGATAGGCAGCCTGAAAATGGAAAGTGGGGATTTTAGGGGATTTCAGGCTGCATCAAAAGGAAAAAGCAGATGCGCGGGGCATCTGCTTTTGTGCAATAGATTGCCAATTAAGGTAATGTCCTAAAAAGTATGCTGCCTATTTTTTAATCATCACACATAACCAT
>NZ_JAUMZV010000067.1 GCF_030527935.1 Kingella sp. (in: b-proteobacteria) | reverse complement strand
AATGTCTTGGTGGGAATTTAGGGGATTTTGGGGAATTTTGCAAAGGTCTCAGCCTGAAAAAAAACCGCTTGGGTTAAACCAAACGATGTTTTTACTGGATAGATTGAATTTCAGGCGGCCTAACTCTCACACATGTTGAATACTTCTGCCTATTCCCCTACGTTGCAAGTTCACACTTTGGCGAAGCAAAATAAGTGCCCCGTCGGCACGAGACGCTTGGTTAAAGTTAAACAAAAAGCCAGCCACAAAGCCCCAACCCATTTTCAGGCTGCCTTAATCACACAAGGCAGCCTGAAACGCCATTTAGCTTAACCAATCTTGACCCCCTCTTCACACAAAGCCTAACATTGCCCACTTTCATTTCCCCCAACCCACCAACAAAGGAATCATCATGCACAAAATCGCATCCGCCATCATTGCCGCCGCCGTGTTCGCCAGCGCATCCGCCCAAGCACACGACAGCCACGCCGCCCCAGACGCTGCCAACCAACCCAGCAAAACGCCCGTGGAACGCAGCGTGCAAGTGTACAAAAAAGCCGAAATGCAAACATGGAACCGCAGCAAAGCCGCAGGCGGCGAAGGCGAGTTACTCGGCAAATTTGCCTACACCCGCCACCAAACCAACGACCAAGATGCCATCCGCGAAATCGGCTGGCTCACGCTGCCCGCAGGCGCATCCATCGGCTTGCATAAACACGAAAACAACGAAGACGTATATTTAATCGTTGAAGGCAAAGGCACGTTTATAGACGGCAACGGCAAGGAAACCCCCGTTGCCGCAGGCGATGTAACCATTGCTCGCCCTGGTCAATCGCACGCGCTGAAAAATACCAGCAAAAAACCGCTGGTGTTCATCAACTTTATCGGGCAGTTGCCCAGCCAAGCCGCGCCGAAATAAGGCAGCCTGAAAGGCTATCGCACAGCAAAAAGGCAGCCTGAAAACGCAACACAACGTTTTCAGGCTGCCTTAAGAACCTGTATTCACTATTTCCATAGGCATCTTTTATGGCATAAAAGCGCGGATACAAGGCAAAAAGCACAGCAAGGTTGGACACCTTGCGAGCATTTTTAACGCAGTAGCCGCGTTTTTAGGGCATAAAAGATGCCTATGAGAATAGTGAATACAGGTTCTAACTCTTTTCGATACAACGGCACGTTGCATGAAACCCAACACTACCTGCTACCTTAAATCTTGCACGCCCCGCCCGCGCAATCGTCTTCCATCTCCACCGCATCCACGCCGCCTTCCACCGCCATGCCGTCAAACTGGCTAAACAGGTTATCCAAGTCGTCAAAATCATCGTCCGCAGCGGGCACGTTTTGGTTTTCGTTCATGATTGTGTCTCCATAAAAAATCAATCGGATGGCGCAAATGGGGATGGCAGCCTGAAAAGCAAGACTTAATAGGCAGCCTAAAAACATAGGCAGCCTGAAACCCCCAAACCCGCTATAATTCCGCCTTTCCATTTTTTGCAACCAACACAAGCGAAACCATCATGCAAGAACTCTACCAACCCTCCGCCATCGAGCCCGCCGCGCAGCGGAAATGGGCGGCCGAACGCGCGTTCAATGTGTCCGAAGACGCTTCCAAACCCAAATTCTACTGCCTCTCCATGTTCCCCTATCCCAGCGGCAAGCTGCACATGGGGCATGTGCGCAACTACACCATTGGCGACGTGCGCAGCCGCTTCAAAAAAATGCAGGGGTTCAACGTGTTGCAGCCGATGGGTTGGGACGCGTTCGGCATGCCCGCCGAAAACGCGGCAATTAACCACCAAGTCGCGCCGTCCAAATGGACGTATGAAAACATTGCCTATATGCGCAAGCAGTTGCAGAGCTTGGGCTTTGCGCTGGATTGGGAGCGCGAAATCGCCACCTGCCACCCGGAATACTACCGCTGGGAGCAGCTCCTGTTTACCAAACTGTTTGAAAAGGGCATTGTGTACAAGAAGTTGGGCACGGTGAACTGGGACCCGATTGACCAGACCGTGCTGGCGAACGAGCAGGTGATTGATGGACGCGGCTGGCGTTCCGGCGCGCTGGTGGAAAAGCGCGAAATCCCGATGTACTACTTCAAAATCACCGATTACGCCGAGCAGCTGCTGGCGGATTTGGACGGTTTGGACTGGCCGGAGCAGGTGAAAACCATGCAGCGCAACTGGATTGGCAAATCGCGCGGCATGACCGTGCGTTTTCAGGTAGCCGCCGACAGCCGCGAAGGGCTGCCTGAAAGCCACCGCGAGTTTGTGCAGGTGTACACCACCCGCCCCGACACGCTGATGGGTGCGACGTATGTGGCCGTGGCCGCCGAGCATCCGCTGGCCGCCGCCGCAGCCGAAAAGCAGCCTGCACTGCAAGCGTTCATTGCCGAATGCAAGGCCGGCAGCGTGGCGGAAGCCGACATGGCGGCTATGGAGAAAAAAGGCATGCCCACCGGCCGCTTCGTCATCAACCCGCTCAACGGCGAGCGGCTGGAAGTGTGGGTGGCGAACTATGTGCTGTGGGGCTACGGCGACGGCGCGGTAATGGCCGTGCCCGCGCACGACGAGCGTGATTTCGCCTTTGCCAAACAATATCATCTGCCGATTAAACAAGTGATTAGCGTGGACGGCCAGCCGTTTGACGCGGCGCAATGGCAGGACTGGTATGCCGACAAGGAAAACGGCGTACTGGTAAACAGCAACGAATTCAACGGATTGAATTTTCAGGCTGCCTTCGATGCCATCGCCGCCAAGTTGCAGGCTGCTTCTGCGGGCGAGCCGAAAACGCAATACCGCCTGCGCGACTGGGGCATTTCGCGCCAACGTTATTGGGGCTGCCCCGTGCCGATTATCCATTGCGACCAATGCGGCGACGTGCCCGTACCAGAGCAAGATTTGCCCGTGGTGCTGCCTGAAAACGTCGTGCCTGACGGCGCAGGTTCGCCGCTGGCCAAAATGCCCGAATTTTACGAGACAAAATGTCCGAAATGCGGCGGCGCGGCCAAGCGCGAAACCGACACCATGGACACGTTTGTCGAATCGAGCTGGTACCAGTTCCGCTATATGTCGCCGCGCGACGACGCGCACATGGTCGCGCCCGAAGCCGCCGCGTATTGGGGGCAGGCCGACCAGTATATCGGCGGCATCGAACACGCCATCCTGCACCTGCTGTATGCCCGCTTCTTCACCAAACTGATGAATGACGAAGGCATCGTGTCCGTGCGCGAGCCGTTCAAACAACTGCTCACGCAGGGCATGGTGCTGGCGGCGACGTATTACCGAGAAAGCGCGGACGGCAAAAAAACCTGGTTCAACCCCGCCGAAGTGCGTGTGCAGACCGACGACAAAGGCCGCCCCGTGTCCGCCGTGCTGGAAGCGGACGGGCAGCCCGTGGTCATCGGCGGCGTGGAAAAAATGTCCAAATCCAAAAACAACGGCGTGGACCCGCAGCAAATCATCGATGCCTACGGCGCGGACACCGCCCGCCTGTTCATGATGTTCGCCAGCCCGCCCGAGCAGTCGTTGGAATGGTCGGATGCCGGCGTGGAAGGCGCGCACCGCTTCCTGCGCCGCCTGTGGCGCACCATGTACGAATTCGTGCAAAACGGCGGCAGCGGCGCGAGCAAGTTTTCAGGTAGCCAGGAAACCCTGTCCGGCAGTCTGAAAGACCTGCGCTTCAAGCTGCACAGCACCATCGCCAAAGTAACGGACGATTACGACCGCCGCCAGCAGTCCAACACCGCCATCGCCGCCGTGATGGAGCTGCTGAACCAATACGACAAAACCGATACTTCGGGCGAATACGGCCAAGCCGTCGCCCGCGAAGTGCTGGAAGCAGTTGTCCTGCTGCTGTCGCCCATCGTGCCGCACATCTGCGAAACCCTGTGGGGCGAACTGGCCGGCGGCAACCTGTGGCAGCAAAGCTGGCCTGCCGTGGACAACGCCGCGCTGGTGCAAACCGAGATAGAGATGATGGTGCAGGTAAACGGCAAACTGCGCGACAAAATTCTCGTTGCCGCCGATGCTTCGGAAGACGACATCCAAGCCGTCGCCTTGGCCAGCGCAGGCGCAATCAAGTTTATGGAAGGCAAAACGCCGAAGAAAGTGATTGTTGTACCCAAGCGGCTGGTGAATATTGTGGTGTGATTTTGTGATGTGGATGGGCAGCTTGAAAATGAGCGAAGCGAGTTTCAGCGAAGCTAAAACAACACAAAATATGTTTTCAGGCTGCCTTTGTTGCGTGGATTAGAATGCTTTGCTGCGCAACGCTTCATCGCTACAACCTGCCCTATTCACGCAACACGCCATTTCGCCAACGCAAAAGGCAGCCTGAAATCTAAAATGGAGCGGCGACGGCTCGTCGCCAAATAGAGACCTTTGCAAAATTCCCCAAAATCCCCTAAATTCCCACCAAGACATTTAGG
>NZ_JAUMZV010000066.1 GCF_030527935.1 Kingella sp. (in: b-proteobacteria) | reverse complement strand
AGGCTTATTTTTCCCAAACTGTTGTGTAAACAACGCGGTTGATTTCTACACCTTACATTCACATCACACCAACGCCCGCCTAATCTGTTCTGCCAACACCCGCGCCAACGGCACAGGCACAGCATTGCCAATCATTTTGTAGCCATCGTTTACGCTGCTGTACACAAACTCAAAATCATCAGGAAAGCCCTGCACCCGCGCCGCTTCGCGCACGCTTAAACGGCGGTATAAATGCTCGCTGCCTTGAATAAAGCGAAATTGGTTTTCGCCCACTTTTTCCATTTTAGGCGCTTGTGGGTGAAGCTGGCATTGTCGCCCGCTGGCTTGCACGGTAAACGCAGGCTCATGCCACGAGCGCACACGGTTTCGGCTCATAAAAATAGTAGAAAACGAACCCGTAAAATATTCGTGATTTTGCACAGGCAACGGCTGACTATTGGCTTTATTCTTATCCGCAGCGGGCAACGCATTGTCTTTCAAATCCCAAATAATCTCTCGCAACGTTCTTTTTCCCGCCAACGGCTCGGGAAAGGTAAAGCGCACGCCTAAATCTTGGCGAAAGCCAATATAAAACACGCGCTTTCTGTCTTGCGCCACGCCGTAATCCGCCGCATTCAAAAGCTGAATGAACACATCGTAGCCTGCTTGTTCAAATTCGCGCACGATATTTTGCACGGCAGCATTGTGTCGCTCTGCCATCATGCCTTTTACGTTTTCGACCAAGAAAAATTTGGGCTGTTTGTCTTTTAACACGCGAATGTATTCGTAAAACAACTGCCCGCGCGGGTCGTCAATGCCTTTCAGGCTGCCTGCTTCCGACCAGCTTTGGCAAGGCGGACCGCCAATCAAACCATCGCACTCGGGGAATTGACTGGACGCAATTTGGCGAATATCGCCTTTAATCAGCGGTGTAGCATGATTTTTTTCATACGTTGCCCAAATGGTTTTGTCGTATTCGTTGGCGGCGATGATGTCAAAGCCTGCTTGTTGAAAGCCCAAATCCAAACCGCCTGCGCCTGAAAATAAACTGATGATTTTCATATTATTTCTTAAATGTGATGAGTTTAGCGGGCTTTAATTGCGCGGGATTGTTGGGATTTTTGATTTGTACATCGCGGATTTCTAGCTCGGGTAATTGTTCAATTTTTCTAACGTTGCTAAACGATTGATATTTTTCTAAATTAATTAAACACATAAAATTAAAAGATTTTTCGCTGTCTCGCTGATAGATGTAGTCAAACACTTTAAACGGGCTGGCAATTGACCACATCCCGCGCACGCGCAAATCGGTAATGCCAAGCGGGTCAATTTTTTTGACTTTGGCTAACTCGTTGGTTTCGGTAAATTCCACATCGGGAATGTGCTGAATGCCTGTGGCAATGGTATGGCGAACACGCTCATAAATCTGATGATTAGCTGCATAGTCCACGCCATAAACCATACATAAACTGTGCAATGGCTGATTTTTGGGCACAACGCCCACAATATAAATCAGGTCTTTTTCTACCCAATCGGGCTCACAATTTTTGCATTCTTGGATTAATAACGGCGAATTGGCGAACAGTTTATGCTTGGGATACGAGCTATTCAGCGCAAGCGTGGCATCTTTGCCGATTACTTTTTTCACTTCAATCGCATCGTTATTTTTCAAAATCATATCGGGTGGATTATTTTGATTGCCCAAATAGGAAAACGTTTCGGATAGCTTTTGCAAGCGCACGGCTTCGTTTTCTTCGTTCAATGTATTGGCAAACAAGTCTTTTACCCATTCTTCCAATGCGCCACCCATTTGATTGGCGCGGTTTAAACCTTGATTTTCGCGTTTCAGGCTGCCTGAAAAATCGGTTACTAAGTTGTAAATGGCATCAATAATATTGCTCATGCTCAATCCCCCATCGCCGCCAGCATCTCCGCTTGATGCTCGGCAATCAACGCGCTGGTGATTTCGTCCATATCGCCGTCCATCACAAAATCCAGCTTGTGCAGGGTAAGGTTGATGCGGTGGTCGGTTACGCGGCCTTGCGGGTAGTTGTAGGTGCGAATGCGCTCGCTGCGGTCGCCGCTGCCGATGAGCGATTTGCGTTCGGCGGCTTCTTTGGCGTGGGCTTCGCGTTTTTGGATGTCGTTCAGGCGGGCGGCGAGCACTTTTAGGGCTTTTTCTTTGTTGGTGTGTTGGCTGCGCCCGTCTTGGCATTCTACGACCAGTCCTGTGGGCAGGTGGGTGATGCGCACGGCGGAGTCGGTTTTGTTGATGTGTTGCCCGCCTGCGCCTGATGCGCGGAAGGTGTCTATGCGTAGGTCTTTGTCGTTTAATTCTATTTTGGCGAGTTCATCGGCTTCGGGCATCACGGCGACGGTGCAGGCGGAAGTGTGGATGCGCCCTTGGCTTTCGGTGGCGGGGACGCGCTGCACGCGGTGGCCGCCGCTTTCAAATTTGAGCTTGCTGTATGCGCCCAAGCCGATTAGGCGGACGATGACTTCTTTGTAGCCGCCTAGGTCGCTTTCACTGGCGGAGACGATTTCGGTTTGCCAGCGGTTGCGCTCGGCGTAGCGGGTGTACATACGCAGCAAGTCGCCTGCGAACAGGGCGGCTTCGTCGCCGCCTGTGCCTGCGCGGATTTCTATGAAGATGTTTTTGTCGTCGTCGGCATCTTTGGGCAGCAGGAGTTTTTGTAGTTCCAAGTCTAACTGTTCTATTTTGGCTTTGGCGGTTTCTATTTCTTCGGCTGCGAAGTCTTTCATTTCGGGGTCGGACAGCATTTCTTGCGCATCGGTTAGGTCGCTTTGCGCTTGGGTGTAGGCGTGGTAGGTTTCTACGATGGGGGTGAGCTCGGCGTGTTCTTGGTTGAGACGGCGGTAGTTGTCCATATCGGCGGTGGCTTCGGGCGAGCCAAGCAGGGCGGTTACTTCTTCTAGGCGGTGGGATAGGTTTTGCAGTTTGGCTTGAATGGATGGTTTCATAATGGTTGGATAATGGGTTTTCAGGCTGCCTGAAAGGGTTGAAAAAACGGGGAATTATACGGGAAAAGGCGGGGTTTTGCTGTTTGGGTTAGGCAGCCTGAAATGGGTTGGGCAAAGCATAAAGCGTTTTCAGGCTGCCTAATCAGTTCGCCATAAAGGCAGCCTGCGGAGCGGAGTGGAGTTGCGAAGCTAAATTTAAAATGGCGTGGCGACGGCTTGCCGCTCAATAGCGTACTAAATAGGATTTTGCTGTTTGGCAAAATATCGGCGAGCCGCCGATGCGCCATCGGTTGTAGATTGGTCAAACGTTTTCAGGCTGCCTATTGGTTCACAAAATCGGTATGAGCTAACCCCACCCACGCCATTGCCCCAAAGGCAGCCTGAAACCATCCATCCATGTTGTCATCCTTTTCAGGCTGCCTCAGCCCCAGCTATCAAGGCAGCCTTGCCCCTTTGTCCAAATCTTTGATTTGGGTATATAAGGGGTATGCCGTAAGGCAGAAAACTCTCTATAATACGCCCCATTTTCAAACGCTTAACATTTGTAAACCATGAAAACACCCGCTGCCCTGCTGCTCGCCATCGCCCTACTCGCCCCACACATCGCCCTTGCCGCCAACGAACCCCCGGCCAACCCCAATGCCCAGCTTGACAACGTGCGCGAAGCCATCGCCGCCACGCAAAAAGACCTAGAAGCCAAGCAAGCCGCGCAACGCCGTGCCGCGCAAATCCTGCGCGAAACCCAAATCGCCATCGCCAAAGCCCGCCGCGAGCTCAACGAGCTTACCCAGCGCGAACAAGCCGAATGGCAAAAACTCACCGCCCTGCAAGCCACCCTATCCGAGCTGCAAACCAACATCAGCAACACCAAAGCCCAAGTTGCCCAACTGCTGGCCAATAACTACAAAAACCCCCAGCCCGCCGCCGTTGCCCTGCTGCTCAAAAGCAGCGATGCCAACCAAAAAAGCCGCTTTCTCGCCTACACCCGCCACATCAACCAAGCCAACAAAGCCCTGATAGACAAACTCGCCCAGCAGCAAAGCGAACTCAACAACCAAGAGCAAGCCATCAACGCCGAGCTTAAACGCATAGAACAACTCGCCGCCCAGCAACGGCAAAAACTGAAAAAACTCGGGCAAACCCACAGCCAAGCCCAAGCCAACAGCAGCCAGCTTAGCAAAGACATCAATGCCCACCGCCAAAAACTCGCCCAATTGCAAGCCAACGAACGCCAGCTCAACCAAATCATCGCCAACATCGTCGCCAAACAAAACGCCCAGCGCAAAGCCGAAGCCGCCCAGCGCGCCCAAGAAGCCCGCAAACGCGCCCAAAACGCCAACCAGCGCGGCAGCAAACCCCAATCCACGCTCACTCGCGAAGACCTAAACCTGCGCCCTGAGCAGCCCCAACGCAACGAAGCCCAACGCGCCGAAGCCGCCCCACAAAAACCCCTGCGCGGCATCATGCCCGCATCAGGCAACATCATCGGACGCTTTGGCACCGCCCGCCCCAGCGGTGGCACATGGCGCGGCATCTTCATCGCCACCGCCCCCACCGCCGTGCGCAGCATCGCCGCAGGCACAGTCGTTTACACCGCCAACCAAGCAGGCTACGGCAACATGATGATTATTGACCACGGCAACGGCTATATGTCGGTGTACGCAGGCTTATCCAGCATCCACGCCAGCAACGGCAGCCGCGTAAACGCAGGGCAAAACATCGCCACCAGCGGCACGCTGCCCGCAGGCGAACAAGGCTTGTATTTGGAACTGCGCTATCGCAATAAGGTGATGAATCCGCTGGCTTGGTTAAGATAAAAGAATAGGCAGCCTGAAAGCCTACCATGACACCGAAAACTTTAAGAACCTGTATTCACTATTTCCATAGGCAGATTTTATGAAATAAAAGCGCGGATACAAGGCAAAAAGCGCAGTAAGGTTGGACACCTTGCGAGCATTTTTAACGCAGTAGCCACGTTTTTAGGGCATAAAAGATGTCTATGGACATAGTGAATACAGGTTCTAAAACACTTTTGGAAAAAACCCATCTATCTGCCCTATTCGCACGCGCCTTTAACCGATGCCTTGCTGGCAGATTTTGAACAACAAATCGGCTACCGATTGCCAAAGCGTTTAGTGGCGTTATTAAAAGAGCAAAATGGCGGCTATATCCGCTACAAGCTGCCTGAAACACCGCCCATGCAGCTTTGGGGCATTGGGCAAGCGTATCCGCGCTTAATGCGGTTAGCCGATGAATTAGACGAATCACTATCCAGCGAGCTCAATCTTGCGCTGGATTGATTGCCTTTGATGGCGATGGGCATTACTACCATTGCTTAGACTACCGCCAAAACCAAACCCAACCACAGGTGTGCTGTATTGATATTGAAGGCGATAGCGAAGAATTGGTTGCCGAGAGTTTTGATGAATTTTTGCAGCTTTTGCTGCTGGATACGCAAGATTTATACGCCATCAAAACAGATTTATCACTTGCCGAAGTGGTGGCGCAGTTTAAAAAACAGCTAACCATCTCGTTTGGCTTGCCTGAAACCGATGATTATGGCTATGAATCTTACAAAGGAAAATTTGGCGGGCATTGGCTTTTCCTAAGAACCTGTATTCACTATTTTCATAGGCAGATTTGATGACATAAAAACGTGGATACAAGGCAAAAAGCACAGCAAGGTTGGACACCTTGCACGCATTTTTAACGCGGTAGCCGCGTTTTTAGGGCATTAAGGCGTAAGTAACAAAATGGGGGCTGAAAACCCCTGCAAGCCTTATCCTATAAGGC
>NZ_JAUMZV010000065.1 GCF_030527935.1 Kingella sp. (in: b-proteobacteria) | reverse complement strand
TTGTTTTCAGGCTGCCTAATCGTTTTAGCTTCGCAACTCCGCTACGCTCCGCAGGCTGCCACTCATGTTAGACAAATGTAAGGCAGCCTGAAAATGGAGCGGCGACGGCTCGTCGCCAAATGGTGTGTGGTGTAAACAGGGTTGCGTGGGTGGGCAAAATGGCTGCGAGCCGCCGCGCCATCGGTTGCGGGTTGAACAAAGGTTTCAGGCTGCCTTGCCAACCGCGTGCGCCGCCAAGCTGCACCCCCTACGGCTAAACTGGCTTTCAGGCTGCCTAATCTTTCACATTAACAAACAATATCGGCAATATCGCGGCATTGCCTGCAATCATCGCCAGCGGTATCCATTGGATGCCGATGCGGGCGGTGGCAAACAGCGCGGCAAGGTAAACCAGCGTGGACAGCACGGAAATCACGGCGATGCGTTGGTTTTTGCCGTGGTAAAACAGATGGTTCACCAGCAGATAATAGGGCAGCGTAAGCCCGAAGCCGAGCAGAAACAGCGCGGCGTAATACTGGCTGCCTGCGTAGGGCGCGCCCAGCAGCCATGTAAACAAAGCATTGGGCAGCAGCCACGCCAGCGCGGCGGGGATGGGGCTGGCGGCAAGGCTGGCAAGGGCAAGGCGGCGGATTTTGGCGGCGTTCAGGCTGCCTTGTTTGATGGCTTGATAATAATGCGGCACGATGGCTTTGTTGGCGGCGAGCAGCAAAATGCTGAGTATGCTGGCAAGCTGCAAGCCTGCGGCGTAGATGCCAAGCTGCTCGGGGGCGTAGTGTTGATGGATAACGATGCGGTCTAGCTGCCCTTTGATAAAGCCGCTGGCGTGGTGCAGCACCAGCGGTAAACCAAAGGCAAAGATGTATTGGGCAGCCTGAAACAGGCGGCGCAGGCTGGGGCGGTGCGGATTTTTGGGGATGACGGCATAGGCGGCGAGCGAGACGGCGGCGTTGCCCAGCAGCAGCGCGGCAAAGCGGACGGCAATGGGCGCGGCGTGGGTGGTTTCCAGCAGCGCAACGGTGAGCAAGCTGGTGAGCACGCCGCTGGCGGTTTGGATAAGCGTGTAGGACAAGGCGCGTTTTTGGCATTGGCGATAGGCAAGTTGCACGCCCAAAACACTTTGCGCGGCGGCGGCGCACGTTACCGCAGCAAGGTTGATGGACTGCGCGGCAGCGGCAACGCCCAGCGCAATCAGCGTAACCAGCGCGGTGTAGCCATAGCCCGCCAGCATCACGCTGGGCAAATTGCGCTTGCCGTACACATAAAAATAGCGTGTGAGCGCACCATCTTGGCTTAGGCTCAACACGATAATCAGCAGGGAAAACAGCGTTTGCCAATACGACAAATCGCCAAAGCCCGCCGCACCAAATTTGCGCGTGAGATACGGCAGCAGCAAAAAGGGCAGGGCTTTGGCGGCGAGTTCGCCGATAAGGTAGATAAGGCTATCTTTTAGGAGTTTCATGGGCAGCCTGAAAGCTGGGTTGGGGGGATAAATACACAGCGGACAATAATAAGAACCTGTATTCACTATTCTCATAGGCATCTTTTATGCCCTAAAAACGCGGCTACTGCGTTAAAAATGCGCGCAAGGTGTCCAACCTTGCTGCGCTTTTTGCCTTGTATCCGCGCTTTTATGTCATCAAATCTGCCTATGCAAATAGTGAATACAGGTTCTAAGGGCGTTGTTCAGCATACGTCCGCTGCGGCGCGGAATTGTAGCAGACGATGCGCCTATATCCTTAGCGCAAAGGTAAAATAGGCAGCCTGAAACCGTTGCAAAACTCCCAGCAGCAGCCTGAAAAATAAGAAATGCCGTCATTCCCGCGTAGGCGGGAATCTTGTTTGATATTCAGAACTTTTCGTAAAAACAGTTCATTGCATAAACTCAACCAAGATTTCCGCCTGCGCGGGAATGACGAAGAATTGACTATTTCTCGTAGTGTTTAGGTGTAGAAACACCTTTGCGCCATTTCCCACGGCAGCCTGAAACCCACCCCACAACACGCCATGAAAAAGCTTATTCTCGCCGCCCTAACCGCGCTTATCCTAATTCCCGTCGCGCTGCTTGCCATCTCCTACATCGCCCGCGCAAACGAACAACGCCAAGCCGATGACAGCCTGCGCCTGCTGCAAATCGCCCCCGCCACATTCAGCGCGGGCGGCGATGCGCTGTTTTTGTTGGACTACGACACGCCCGATGCCGCCACGCGCCGCCAATGGCTCGCCCAATACGGCAGCAATGCCTTGCGCGGCATGGCAAACGAAAACGCCGCGCCCTTGCCCGCCGCTATTCGCGCCGCCAAGTTGCCCGATGCGCCGCTTGACCGCCTAGCCTGCCCACCGCGCGACAGCGTTTCAGGCTGCCTTGATGCCGTGCGCCAAAATCTGCCCGCCTATCGCGCCAGCGTGCAACAAGCCGCCAAGCTGCTTGCCAACGCCGATGCGCTGGCGCAATACGACAATTTTGACTACGTTATCAACGATTTAACCCGCGATGCCTTGCCGCCTTTTGCCCCGCTTGCGCTGCAACACACCGCCGCAGCGGTGGACTGGGCAGAAAATCGCCAGCAAGCCGCCCTAGTGCGAGTGTGCCGCAATATCCACACAGGGCGCGTGTTGCTGCGCGCGCACGGCGGCTTGATTGATACCATGATTGGCAACGCCATCGTGGCGCGTAACACCGCGCTGGCGGCAGAAATGCTGGCAGAACAGCCCGATTGGGCAACGCATCTGCCCGATAACTGCGCCGCCATGCAGGGCGAATTTCGCTATTTTGACGGTATGCTGCGCAACTGGTTGGCAGGCGATACGCAAGGCGCAGACGAAGACACTGCCAACGCGATGACGTTTGTGCACAGCCCCATCGCGCAAAGCCTGCTGTTTTCGCCCGAGCACACGCGCCGTTTGCACGCCCAAAATCTCGCGCACTATTGCACCGAAGCGAGCAAAACCGCCATCGCGCAAGATAGGCAGCCTGAAAACCCCGCGCCCGCCGCAAATCACCTTGCGCTGCGCCCTGCCTGCTGGGGCAACTTCATCGGCTGCGTGCTGCTGGATAACGATGCGCCGAGCTACGCCGTGTACAGCGAACGCCTGCTGGATACCGCCATGCAGCAACGCGCGTTTCAGGCTGCCCTTGCCCTATACGCGCTGCCCCGCGCGCAACGCCGCGCCGCCCTGCCGCAAATCTTGCAGCAACACAGCAGCCTCACGCGCAAACTGTCTTATAGCGAAAAACAGCGGCAGATTACATTTGAACGCTACGACCAGCGCGAAAATGCCGCAGCGCAGGGCGTGGTGGTGAATGTGGATGGTTAGGCAGCCTGAAAACATCATCAACCGCTGCTAGCAGGCTTGCAAGAAATCAGACGGCTAGGCTTTGCCGAGCCAGATTATAGTAAGCCAAAATAAAAACGGCACAGGTAGGATGTGTGGCTTTGCCACGCATCATTAGGCTTGGCTAAACGGTGCGTGAACAAGTTCACACACCCTACGCGTTGATTGAATGAAATATTTCTTGATTTATTCCACTATAACCTGCGCCCGCATCGCTCAACCCCGCGCCATCCGCCAACATAGGCAGCCTGAAAAACCATACACACCGTTTCAGGCTGCCTCTATCTTGCTCGCCACATCACACCAACTATCTCCACACAACCCCTATGGTTTTTAATTCATTACATTTGTCAAAACGTGTTAAAATAAATAATTGGTAATTATTTTCATTTGCTTTAATCAAAACGAGAGAGAAAAACCATGAAAATACCGCTTTTCAAACTTTCCATGCTTACCCTTGCGCTGGCAGCGGGCTATGCCCATGCCGATGATGCGCCTGCCGAGCATCAGCAATCCTTGCAAAACATCACGGTGAAAGCCGACACGTCCACCCGTCGCGTAACCACCAAAAAAATGGATGAATCCACGTCCACCGACATGAAAGATGTGCTGTTTAACGAGCCATCCATCAACTTCGGCGGCGGCAATGCCACATCGCAATGGGTATCCATTCGCGGCATGGGGCAAGACCAAATTGACATGAAAGTGGACGACACTTATTCCGATTCGCAAATTTTCCACCACAACGGGCGGTTTTTGTTAGACCCCAGCTTGGTGAAAGTGGTGGGCGTGCAAAAAGGCACAGGCTCGGCATCGGCAGGCATCGGCGCAACCAGCGGCGCGATTGTTGCCAAAACCGCGGATGCTGCCGATTTGCTGCGCGATGGGCAAAATGTGGGCTTCAAGTTAAACGCAGGCGTGAGCAGCAACAAAGGCTACAACCGTGGCGCAACCGTTTACGGACGCTGGGGCGGCTTGGATGCCTTAGTAACCGCGAACTGGGTTACCGAAAAAGACTACAAAGCGGGCAATGGCTACCGCAGCTTAACGGGCAACAAGGTGAACGGCAGCGCGATTGGACAACGCGGCTTGCTCGCCAAATTTGCTTATAGCTTCAACGACAACCATCGCGTTGAATTAAGCCATCGCCAAGAAAAAACCTATGGCGAACGCAATTTGCGCGAAGAGTTTGACTTCGCCCAAGCGGGTAGAATCGCCACCAATGCGCCGCGCTATCGCATCTTAACGCAAGACACCACCAACCTTGCCTACGATGGGCGGCAACTGGGCGCATTAGGCAGCCTGAAAGCCAATGTGTATGTGCAAGACATCAAGCGCGAAGAACCCAGCGCAACCAGCACCACGGTCAACAAAATCGTTACCCACGGCGCAAACGTTGGCTTTGAAACGCCGCTGTTTGGCAAACACACGCTCAAATACGGCGTGAACTGGCGTAAACAAAAAAGCAAACCCGACAGCATAAGAGGCGGGCGCGTGCACGAAGAGAAAACCGATCACGGCATCTACGCCGAAGGCATTTGGGATATTTCGCCCGTAACGCTGACCACAGGCTTGCGCTACGACCACTACAAAGCGCAATTCTCGGGCAACAGCAAAAGCTCAGGCAGCAAAGTGAACCCCAGCATTGGCGTGATTTGGGACGCTACGCCCGATTTATCTTTCAACGCCAATTTAAACTACGCCAGCCGCAGCCCAAGATTGTATGAAGTGATGCTTTCAGGCAGCCGCACCGCGCTTGCCGACTCCGATTTGAAAGCCGAACGTGCGCGCAATGCCGAAGTGGGCGTGAAATACAAACTCAATGATGCGCTGTTAATTGAAGCCAGCTATTTTTACCAACAAATCAAAGACGTGCAGGCTTGGCGCAGCCTTGGGCGCGGTCGCTTTATGGCGTACAACGGCGGCACGCTGAAAAACAAAGGCTACGAGCTATCCACATCCTACCGCTGGCGCGGTTTAACCGCCCGCGCAGGCGTGGCATACAACAAGCCCAAAATTGACAGCACCAATATTGACTCGCTGGTAACGTTTGTTCCCGTGGGGCGCACATGGACGGCAGGCTTGTCTTACCAATTTGACAACCCCAATCTGGAAATTGGCTGGCGCGGACGCTTCGTGCAACGCACCGAACACGAAGCCTATCAACGCGGTTCAGGCGGTGGCACCAAACGCCCTGGCTACGGCGTGAACGATATTTATCTGAACTGGAAACCGCTGCCCAACAAAGACAATTTGAATGTGAACTTTGCCATCAACAACGTGGGCAACAAATACTACAAATCGCACACCCAGCGCGAAAGCACCAACGGCAACTCCTTGCCCGAAGCAGGGCGCGATGTGCGCTTGGGCGTGAATTATCGCTGGTAAACGGTTAAAATCCCGTTTCAGGCTGCCTAAATGGGAATACTATTTTCAGGCTGCCTAAATGGGAATACA
>NZ_JAUMZV010000064.1 GCF_030527935.1 Kingella sp. (in: b-proteobacteria) | reverse complement strand
GGGAAATTCTAACTTAATGTGAATTTCCTGAGTTATCTAGGACAGCCCCAAATTTAAAACTGAAATTTTCCCGTCGCTTTATACCAGCTGGCGTTGCTGCCATCTTGCAGCGGCGTAATCAGCGTATCAAACAAAACCTTTTCGCCAAATGCATCGCCATTGCGGGTGATTTGCACGCAGCGTTGCACAGGCTCGCCGCCCACGACCACCACCATGCGCCCGCCATCGTTTAGGTGGGCGAAAAGCTGTTGCGGGATGGTTTTCAGGCTGCCGCCAATGTAAATCGCGTCAAAATGGGCATCGGCGGGCAGGGCATTTAAGCCGTCTATGGCTTTGTATTGGATGTTGTCCAGTTGCAAGCCTTTTAGGATGGCTTGGGCGGCGGCAAGTTGCTGCGCGTCAATGTCGCAAGTGGTTACATCGTAAGCCAGTTTGGCTAACACGGCGGTGGCGTAGCCCGAGCCTGTGCCGACTTCCAGCACGCGCTCGTGTTTTTTCAACGCCAAGCCTTGCACCATGCGCCCAACGATTTTGGGTTCTAGCATTTGGCTGCCGTTGGGCAGGGGCAGGGCAAGGTCGGCATAGGCGTAGCCTTGCTGCTCGGGCTGGACAAACATTTCGCGCGGGATGTCTTGCAGCGCGTCTAGCACGTCAAAATCCAGCACATCCCACGGGCGGATTTGTTGTTCTACCATGTTGAAGCGGGCTTGTTCAAAGTTCATATTGGGCTTTCTGGTGGGGTGAAAAATGGGGCGATTATAGCATTTTGGCGGGGTGGGGTTGGGGGGATAAGGCAGCCTGAAAATGGGTTGGTGCTTTGTGGCTGGCTTTTTGTTTAGCTTTAACCATGCGCTTCATGCCAGCGTGGCACTTACTTTTCTTTGCTTCGCCAAAGTGTGAACCTGCATTCATCATCCACACGATAGCTTTCACGCCCTAAAAACATGGCTACGGCGTTGCAAATGCTCGCAAGGTGCCCACCTTGCTGCGCTTTGCGCCTTGTATCCATGCTTTTATGACGCAAAATCTATTCGTGCGGACAATGAATACAGGTTCAAAGCAAAAGAAAGGCGACCCCGACGTGCAGGTTCGCTGCGCGAACTTCCCTCACTGCGCATCCTTTTTTCGGCGCGTGCGAACTAGCCGCACTTCGTGCGTCGTCGGACAAGCGCACGCTTTTTCCCGAAAAAAGGATGCTCCGTTCGGCTGGACGTAGGGGAATGGGCAGTAGTATTAAATATTAAACATTCGTGAAGCGTTAGGCAGCCTGAAAGCCAATCTATCCCGTAAAAAATTGCTTGGTAGAACGTCATGTGGTTTTGTTTTTCAGGCTGCCTTTGCGGTTGTGCGCAAACAAAAAAACCTTGCTGTGTGTCGGCAAGGTTTTGTGTGGTGTGGTAGCACGCCCAAGGGGATTCGAACCCCTGTTGCCGCCGTGAAAGGGCAGTGTCCTAGGCCTCTAGACGATGGGCGCGGGAAGGCGCGGATTATACGGCGATGGTGGTGGCTGTCAAGCGGATGCTTGGGCTGCCGTGGGTTGGGCTGTGTGGTTTTCAGGCTGCTTTGTGGTCAATCACAACCATAACGGCATAAGTGGCTTTGCTATGTGCCATTAGGCTTGGCTAAACGGTGCGTGGCAAAGCCACACGCACTACGCGTATTATTTTGCGATAGTCAAAACAGCGTTTAAAGGCAGCCTGAAAACGGATGGGGTTTCAGGCTGCCTTGGGGTTGTTTACAACGTAATCGCGGCTTCTAGCGCGATGGTAATCATGTCGTTGAACGTGAGTTGGCGTTCTTCGGCGGTGGTGTATTCTTCGCGCACGATGTGGTCGGACACGGTGCAGATGGTGGCGGCTTTTGCGCCAAATTCTGCTGCCACGCCGTAGATGCCTGCGGCTTCCATTTCTACGCCCACAATGCCGTATTGGCGCAGGGTTTCGGTCATACGGGTATCGGGGTGGTAGAACAAATCGGACGAGAATAGGTTGCCCACTTTGGCGTTCACGCCACGCGCTTGGGCGGCGGCAACAAGGGCTTGCACGATGCCAAAATCGGCAAGGGCGGCGAAGTCGTAGCCGTGGAAGCGGATGCGGTTGACATTGCTGTCGGTGGATGCGCCGATGCCGATGACCACGTCGCGCACATGGATGTCGTCCAATACTGCGCCGCACGAGCCGATGCGAATTAGGTTTTTTACGCCGTATTCGGTGATGAGTTCTTTGGTGTAGATGGAGCAGGATGGGATGCCCATGCCGTGTGCCATGATGGAAAGGCGTTTGCCTTTGTATATGCCTGTGTAGCCATACATATTGCGCACGGCGGTTACTTGCTCGGCGTTTTCTAAAAAGGTTTCGGCGATGTATTTGGCGCGTAATGGGTCGCCCGGCATAAGGACGGTTTCGGCGAATGCGCCTGCGGGGGCGGAGATGTGGGGAGTTGCCATGATGGTTTCCTTTGTGGTTGGGTTGAGAAAGGGGGGTGTTTCGGGCTGACTTGGGCGCGATGTAGCGATGCTGGTAAACAAGATTAGGCAGCCTGAAAATGATGTTGACGGTTTACGTTTTGCTGTTGAACGGGTTTTCAGTCTGCCTTTGTTTACTCATCAAGCCATCAAGGCAGCCTGAAAACGATTTATGCGCGTGGCGAGCCGTCAGCAATTCTGTCTGCCGTAAACATCTTGGCGCAGCATTTCGCGCACGGCGGCATCAAACGCTTGCAGCACGTTTTGCGAGTCGGCTTCGCTGCTGCCTTTTGCATCCAAATAGAATTTGACTTTGGGCTCGGTGCCCGATGGGCGCACAATCAGGCGGCTGCCGTTGGCAAGGTGGTACACCAAAATATCGTTTTGGCGTTCGGTTTGCAGGTGGTCAATGCTTTGCGCTACGGCGTGCCCGCCGATTTGGCTGGGGGGATTTTGCCGCAGGGCAGTCATCAGTTTGCCGATGTCGGCAAGGTCGCTGACGCGGATGGAGATTTGTCCGCTGGTGTATGCGCCAAAGGTTTGGGCGAAATCGCGGGCGTGGTCAAGCAGGGTTTTGCCTTGCGCTTTCAGGCTGCGTACTAGGTCTAGGAACACGATGGCGGCGGAGATGCCGTCTTTGTCGCGCACTTTGTTGGGGTCAACCAGATAGCCGAGTGCTTCTTCAAAGCCGTAGAGCAGATGGGGGGCTTTGGCGATGTATTTGAAGCCTGTGAGCGTTTCTTCGTTGGCAAAGCCGTATTTTTGCGCGATGTGCGCCAGCGCGGGCGATGAGACGAGCGAGCAAGCGAGCGTGCCTGTTTTGCCTTGGTTTTTTTGCGCCAGATACCAGCCCAAATAGCAGCCGACTACGTTGCCGTGCAGGGGTTTCCAGTTGCCGTGTTCATCGGGGATGGCAACGGCAAGGCGGTCGGCATCGGGGTCGTTGGCGATAATCAATTCGGCGTTTTGTTGTTTGGCTAACGCGATGGCAAGGTCTAACGCGCCTTTTTCTTCGGGGTTGGGGAAGGCGACGGTGTGGAAGGTGGGGTCGGGGTCGGCTTGCTCGGCAACGATGTGCGGCAGTGGCAGCTTGGCGGCGGCTAGGGTTTTGAGCAGCACTTCTTTGCCTACGCCGTGCATGGCGGTGTAAACGTAATTCAGGCTGCATTCTGGCTCTTGCGCTAGGGCGGCGGTTTTGGCGATGTAGGCTTCGATGACTTCTTCGCCTAGGGTTTCGTAGTCGCTGCTGCGGGGGTATTGGGTGATGGGGGTTTGCGTGGCCTTATCTATCAGCGCGGCGATTTGTTCATCGGCGGGGGAGACGATTTGCCCGCCGCCGTTGCTTTTGCCCAGATAGACTTTGTAGCCGTTGTCGGCGGGGGGGTTGTGGCTGGCGGTTACCATTACGCCTGCGCTGGTGTTGAAATGTTGGATGGCGTAGGCGAGCACGGGGGTGGGCAGGTTGCGCGGAAACAGGCGGGTTTGGATGCCTGCGGCTGCCATGATTTCGGCGGTGTCGCGGGCGTAGATGGCGGAGTTTTTGCGCCCGTCGTAGCCGATAACGATGCTGGGGGCAGCGGGGTCAAACTGCAAGATGTAGTCGGCAAGCCCTTTGGCGGCTTGGGCAACCAGCACGCGGTTCATGCCCATGCTGCCTGCTTGTTGTTTGCCGCGCAGTCCTGCGGTGCCAAATTGCAAGCGTCCGTTGAAGCGGGCTTCTAGCTCGGCGAGCGCGGCGGCATCGCCTGCTTGGGCGGCGGGGATTAGGGCTTCTAGCTCGGCGCGGGTTTCGGGGTCGGGGTCTTGGGCGAGCCAGTTTTGCGCTTGGGCGATGTAGTTCATGATGGTTTCCTTTGTAGTCGTTGGGAAAGGGGGGATTTTAGCTTAATTTTGGGGATGGCAGCCTGAAAAATGGGCGGGAGGTTGAGATGGGTTAAGTTGGGTTTCAGGCTGCCTTGTAAACCGCGTGCGCAGCAAGCTGCACCCTACGGCTGGATGGTTTTCAGGCTGCCTAAGTGATAAAAATTAGACCGTTCGGCGTTGTGATGATGCTTAACCGATTTTCAGGCTGCCTTGGGAGATGGCTTGGTTGGCTGTTGATGTTTCCTGTTTTCAAGCTGCCTTTGCGAGCGGCGTGGGCAACGAGTTGCCCTCCCTACGTTTCATTTCAGAACCTGTATTCACTATTTCCATAGGCAGATTTTATGAAATAAAAGCGCGGATACAAGGCAAAAAGCGCAGTAAGGTTGGACACCTTGCGAGCATTTTTAACGCAGTAGCCACGTTTTTAGGGCATAAAATCTGCCTATGGAAATGGTAAATACAGGTTCTCAGGCTGCCTTAATCGTTTTCAGGCTGCCCATTCGCTTTTCGCGCGATATTTGTTGGACAGCCTGCGGGCACGGCGATACCACGCTTGGGCGGCGGTTGCGCTGGGGGCTTGGCTGCTGGCGTAGTTGAGCGCGATAAAGTCTTGCAGCAGTTGGTCTAAATCGGGGGTTAGGCGGTTGTCTTGTTCTAGCTCGGCTTTGAGTTCGGTTGCGCCCAGCGCGGCAAGGTTGGGGTAGGCGTTGCCCAGCAGGCGGCGTTTGAGCAGCATAAAGCCGTCTGCCAGCGGGGCGATGTCTTGCTGGCGCGAGCGTCGCCACCACCAGATGATGGGAATCAACACGGGCACGCTGCCGATGATGAGCAGCAGCAGGGAGCTGAATTTGCTTGCGCCGCCCAGCATTAATAATGAAAACAGGCTGTTTTGCTGGGCGTTGTCAAAGTTCACCACCCAGCGTTGCCAGTAGATTTGGCTTTGGCTGGTGAAGCGGTTCCACGCGCTTAGGTTGCTCACCAGTTCGTTGATTTCTTCGGCGGGCAATGCGCTGTCCACGCCGCTGTCCACGCGGCTGATGGAGACGGCGGCGGTGGGGTCTACGCGCTTCCAGACGTTGCGCTCGGGCAGCCATACTTCTGCCCATGCGTGGGCATCTTTGCTGCGTATTTGCCAAAAGCCGCCTTGTTCGTTCCATTCGCCGCCTTGGTAGCCTGTTACCACGCGGGCGGGCACGCCCACGGAGCGCATTAGGGTTACAAAGGCATCGGCGTAGTGTTCGCAAAAGCCTTGCTTGGTTTTGAACAGAAATTCATCGGTGGGGCTGCCTGTTTGCAACACGGGCGGTTTTAGGGTGTAGGCGAATTTTTGTTGATTGAAATATTGGTAGGCAGCCTGAACAAAGCGGCTGGTGTCGCCGCCTGCTTGCTGGTAGAGCGATTGGGCAAGGGCTTTGGTTTGCGGGTTGTTGTTGGAGATGGCGGTGTACAGCTGCATTTCGTTGGCATCTAGCTTTTGCGTGAGCTCATCGGTGGCGTTGGCGTATAGCGTGATGCCGCGCACGCCTTGGCGGCTGTACACGCGCAGCACGTTGCCCAGCTCTTGCAGGATGCCTGTGTCTTGGCGGCGCGATGGGTAGTCCAGCGCGGGGATGCGCCCTTTGGTGTCTTCCAGCACGATTTGGTAGCTGACGTTTGCCGTGGGGCGGTTGCCACGCGCGGGGTATGCGCCGTCCATCATGCCGTGCGCGGCGTGCCATTCGCCCATTTCGTCGCGGTCTATCATCACCATCACGCGCCAATATAAATCTTGCGGACGGGGGCGGTAGTTATCTTTGAACGTGGCGGTGAAGGCGGGTTCGTTGCTTTGCACCAAGTTGCCGATGCTGCCCGGTTTCATGCTTTCGGAAATGCCTGTGGTGGATTGGTTGCTGGGGTTTTGCGGAATGCCCCACAGCGGCGATTCTTTGCGCGGCATGGTGATGAACAGCAAAATCATCGGCAACAGGGTGAGCGCGAAGCCGATAAGGCTTTGTTTCAGCGCGGTTTTGGGGTCTAGCTCGTTTAAAATGGCGAGCGCGACGGCGATGAGCGTTAGGCAAACGAGTACCCACGCGCCCACCAGCATGCTTTGGTTAAACAACACCGCGCCTGTGAGCAGGAAAATTTGCACCAGCGCGGCAACTTGCCAATCGCGGCGGGTGTGCCCTTCGTAGGATTTGAGCGCGCCCAGCAGCAGTAGCAACGCCATGCCGCCTTGCAGCCCCACAAACGAGCCCACTTGCAGCATTACCAGCGCCACCACCAGCGCGAGCATCAACACGAGCTGCCACATTGCCATTTTGCGCACGCCAAAAAACAGCAGCAGGATGCGCACCGCCATCATTAGGATAAAGATAACGGACACCACAAAGGGCAGCTCGTTGAGTATGGGCAGCGACACGCAAAACAGCGCGAGTTGGTTGGCGAGAATGGCTTTAAGGTCGGGGTCGGCGTGGAGATAGGTGGGGTTGGCGATAAGCATGGTTGGGGGTGGATGTTGGAATGTTGATGCAGCCTGAAAAGGGGTTGAGCTGGGCTGGGATGGGTTGAAAGGGAATGGGCGGTATTTTAATGGTTTTGGTGGGGTTCAGGCTGCTTTTGTGCATGGCAAGGGCAGCCTGAAAACGGTGGGGCGTTGTTTAATGGGGAGAACCGACACGGCAGCCTGAAAACGGGTTTTTGTTTTCAGGCTGCCTAATTGTTTTCAGG
>NZ_JAUMZV010000063.1 GCF_030527935.1 Kingella sp. (in: b-proteobacteria) | reverse complement strand
AATTTTGCAAAGGTCTCTTAATGTGAATTTCCTGAGTTATCTAGGACAGCCCCTTCATTATTTGCATAGGCAGATTTGATGACATAAAAACGCGGATACAAGGCAAAAAGCACAGCAAGGTTGGACACCTTGCGAACATTTTTAACGCAGTAGCCACGTTTTTGGGGCATTAAAGATACCTATGAAAATAGTGAATACAGGTTCTTACGGCAGCCTGAAAATGGGAAATAGCGTTTTCGGGCTGCCTTTTGCGTCTAACCCATATAAAGAAACAATCTAATCCGCTGTTTTCTTTGTTTTTATACTGTCGCGCTTTTGACATAGGAAAGGCACGAGATGGCTTGGTCGACGGACGATTACATTATTCTGTTTTTCTTTGTGGTGGGTGCGCTGCTGCATGGAATTACGGGCTTTGGTTATCCGATTGTGGGCACGGCGGTGGTGGCGGGGTTTTATCCGTTGAAAGTGGCGGTGGCGATGGTGGTGGTGCCGTGCATGGTGTTGAATGTGGTGATGCTGCGTTCGGGCGATGGCTTTTGGCGCAATGTGTTGGGCTATGGCAGGGCGTTTTTGCCGTTGTTTGTGAGCAGTTTTGTGGGCGGGTTGATTGGGGTGAAGCTGCTGTTGGTGTTTCCTGAGCCTGCGCTGAAAATGTTTTTGGGGGTTACGCTGCTGTTTTATGTGGCAACGCAATACAGCCGTTTTCGCATTCGCTTTGGGCGTGGGCGGGGGACGATGCTGGCATTTGGCTTTGTGGCGGGGGTTGTGGGCGGGGTTACCAATGCGATTGTGGCGTTTTTGATGATTTATTTGCTGGGTACGGGGCGCAATAAAACGGAAATGGTGATGGTGAACAACATCAGCATTTTGATTACGAAATTGACGCAGGTGGTGGTGCTGTTTCCTGTGCTGCGGAGCTTTGGGGCGAAGGATTGGTCGCTGTTGGGGGTGGTGTTGGTGGTGTCGCTGGGGTTTGTGTGGCTGGGCGGGCATATTCGGCAGCGGTTGCTGCAGGGGATGTTTAATCATGTGGTGGCGATGATGCTGTTGGCGTTGGGGGTGTATGCGATGTGGCAGGGCTGGGCAGGATGGCGGTAGCGCAATCAATCATGTAAGGCAGCCTGAAAATATGATGGCTAAATGGAACAGCGGATGGCTGGGCTGCGGTGGGGTGGGGTGCAGGGGCTTGCCCCTGCTCGTGGTAGGCGGCGAAACGCCTGCGCTGGCAAAAAATAAACCATGCCTAAGGCAGCCTGAAAACGATGTTTCAACGTTTTCAGGCTGCCTTTATAATAACGTGAGTTCGGGATAAGCCCCCCTATCCACCAATCAAACCACCCCGCCCAAACATCTGCGGTTTATACGGAAACAAACAATAAGCAGCCAACCCAGAAATCAGATTCAAGAGAAACCCACACTCAGAACGATGGTGAGTATGTTCAATCTGGCATAAGTTCTTCAACTGGTCAAAAATCGTTTCCACCACACCCCGTCTTTTTAACAGATACTTCTGTTCAGCTGAGTAGCTTTGCGCTTTCATTCCCTTTTTGTTTTTTGGTTAGCAGCGTAATGCCATATTGCTCTTTCAACCATTGCCCCAGTTCTTTGCCAATGTAACCCCTATCGCCAATCAACGTACCAAACAGTTTGCCAATCATCTGTTTCAACCCCTTACGGTCATCCATATTGCCTGCGCTTAGGAAAAAGCTAACCAGCTCTCCCAAGTGGTTAAACACAGCATGCAGCTTAAAACCATAAAACCAACCCATGCTGCTTTTGCCCCGTTGGGCAATTCCCTTAAACACCTTATGCGAATGAATACGGCGGTTGTGGCACACAGGAAGAGCTGTGGAATCCACTACGCTGATACCCGTACATTCACCCATTTGTGTGGTGAGAAACACCAACATAGCGGGTAAGGCTCTGCGAGTCAGTTCCACAAAACGGTTATAACTAGGCATGGTTGGGAATGCGTCTTTGTAGATGGTTTTATCTGCCACAGATAATAGCTTTTGAAATCTCGCATACGGATATGGTGGAAATAAATCTATACGGTAATAATTTCGGCGGTGCTGATGCAGCATTTTCTGTTTCGCCCATTGGGCTTGAATAAAAGGGTTTGCTGAAATTGTGGTTCAAATTCTTTGCAAAAATCGTCAATTTGGTAGATAAAGTGCGGTAAGATGGTTCATGATTAAAGGGCTTTTGTGATGTTTTTTGTATGGAAACAATAATATATCATGATTGTTCTTTAATTTTTTATGAGTGGGGTTATCCCGAATTTACGTTAGAGTAAGTCGGCGGTGTCTTGTGTTTGTTTGCGTAATGTTCGACTACATGTGTGCATCAGTTGATGGCGCATATCGGTAAAGGGGCGGTTGTCGCGTTTGGCGAGTGATTTGGCAAGGGTGGAGCGGCGATGCGGTGGCGGACGTTGGGATGATAGTGGTGGTGACTGTGGGCGTTGAAGGATTGTTCTAGGGTGCGCAGGCTGTGGCAGCCGAAGCCTTTGCTGTGTTTGTCGGCTTGGTGTTGTTGGACATGTTTTTGGAAGCATCCGTGCATGAGGGGCTTGATGATTTGTTGGAAGCAGCTTATGCTGTACATGGTTGCAGTCCTGATGTTTTTGAGTTGACGCTCTGGGTTTTACCCGTGAAAACGTTGGGCTGCAACCTTTTTGTTTGGGTATGGGGATTTTCATTCGGGACAGTAGTGCGCCTACGTGGGAATAACGGTATTTTTCATTTTTCAGGCTGCTGTTGGGTTTTTTGCAAAGGGTTCAGTCTGAAAACAAAAACCGCTTGGGCGAGTACCCAAGCGGTTCTTGCGTTGTGTTTATTTCAAATATTCTTCAACTTTTTCTTGATAGCCGCGCAACACATTGGCGGAATCGGCAAATTTTTGTTTTTCCTCGGCATCCAAAGGTTGCTCAATGATGCGAACAATGCCACTACTGCCGATAACGGCGGGCGTGCCGATAAACACATCTTTTTCGCCGTATTCGCCTTCCACCAGCGCAGAAATCGGCAAAATGGCGCGTTCGTTGCGCAAGATGGCGCGGGTGATGCGTGCCAAGCCCATGCCGATGCCGTAGTAGGTTGCGCCTTTGCCTTCGATGATTTTGTAGGCGGCGCGCATTACATCGTAGCGGATTTGTTCCATGCGCTCTTTGCCGTTGGGCTGGGCATCAAAATGGGCTTTGATGGATTGCCCTGCGATGGTTGCGCTGCTCCAAGCGGCTAAAATGCTGTCGCCGTGTTCGCCCACCATAAAGGCGTTGATGCTGTGTGGTGCAACGTTGAACTCTTTGGACAACTCGTCGCACAAACGCGCAGTGTCCAACACCGTGCCCGAGCCGATAACGCGCTCTTTGGGGAAGCCTGAGAATTTGTAAGTGGCATACGACAGCACGTCCACGGGGTTAGCCGCCAGCAAGAAAATACCTTTAAAGCCTGTTTTCACCACTTCGCCTACGATTTTGCTGAACACGTTTAGGTTGTTATCAATCAGTTGCAAGCGGGTTTCACCCGGTTTTTGCGGCACGCCTGCGCAAATGGTAACGATGTCGGCATCGGCGCAATCGGCATAAGTGCCTGCTTTTACGATGGTTGAAGTCGGACCGTTAAACACGCCGTGGCGCAAATCGTAGGCTTCGGCTTCCACGCGGCTTTGGTTGATGTCAATCAGCACCAATTCGTCCACGATGCCTTGGTTGAGCGCGGCATAGGCATAGCTCACGCCCACCGCACCAGTGCCAATCACCACCACTTTATTGCTTACTTTGTTTGCCATTTTATTACATCCTTTAAGTTGTTGAAAAAATTGGTTACGCGCTGATGATACGCTTATCTTGCTGTTTCATGCGCATTTTTTGTGATTTGCTTGTGCCACGTCAATCTTATTTGAAACATTACTCCAATCAAAATCCCAATTTTCCCGTTGCTTTTTTTCAGGCTGCCTATTCTGCCGATATGTTATATTTGGTTCATTTTGTTGACCGCCAAACGCCATGAACCGCCCTGCCCTGTTTGCCCTATTGCTGCTCACCGCCTGCCAAGCCACGCTGCCCGCAACCTTTACCGCGCAAAATTTGCAACTCATTATCTACCACGACAGTCTTGGCAATCGCACGTTGCCCATTGCCCGCCGCGCAGGCGAAAAACGCCAAACTGCTTGGCGCAACTGGCTCGCCGCGCATCGCAACCAATGGCAAAGCGGGCATACCCCCGTTTCGGGCAGCACGCATTGGTGCGCACAATGGCTGGAAAACGGCGCGGAACAGCGCGTGTGCAAACGGCACGATAGCAGCAACACCCCTGCGCTGGTTTGGTTTGGCAACGGCGTGTTGCGCGATGCGGATACGATTGACGCGGCGGATAGAATTTGGGCGGGGCGGTTGGCGGCTGAACCGCAGTAGGCAGCCTGAAACGGCGTTTCGTCCTATCTGTCACTGCTGGCTTGGGCGCGATGGTGTGGCGTTGCCCTTGGCGCGGTAAACCTATTTTCAGGCTGCCTTACGCCTGAAACCACCCCGCGTTTCAGGCTGCCTATTATGCACGGATAAAACCATGTTCCCCAAAATCTTATTTACTCTCGCTCTACTCGCCGCGCCCATTGTCCACGCCTGCGTCATTACGCCCCACAACATCGCGGGCATCCAGCTTGGGCAAACGTTGGCGCAAGTTAAACACGCCCATCCGCAAGCCAAAATTAACAGCGAAGCCGATGCCGAAGTGGGCGACATTACCCTGATTACCTTGCCCAACAACATTGAAATTTTTGCCCTGCTGGACGACAACACAAGCCAAATCACATGGCTGGAAACGCCATCACCCACCTGCCATACTGCCAACGGCATCCACCCCCGCATGACATTACACGATGCCGAAAAAACGCTGGGCAACGTGCGCGATATTGAAATGAGCGAAGTGGAAATGCGCCAATTTGCCCGTTTTGCCCAACAACCCAAATGGCTCAATATTCGCGTGTATGGCGGCAATTTTGGCAACATCCCATCCACCCATTTCAGGCTGCCTTTACACACGCAAAAATACCGCCACGATGCACGGATAATCAGCTTATTTATCGCGCAATAGGCAGCCTGAAAACGCATACAACGCATTTCAGCGCAACCCAATCTATATTTTCTACCCCATAGGCAGCCTGAAACCGCCCAACCATTTTCAGGCTGCCTCCCCCCCACAAAGGACACCCCCATGACCCTACGCATCGGACAAGGCTATGACGTTCACGCGCTTGTGCCCAACCGTCCGCTGATTCTCGGCGGCGTACACATTCCCCACCCCAAAGGCTTGCAAGGACACTCCGATGCCGATGCCCTGCTGCACGCCATCACCGATGCCCTGCTCGGCGCGGCCGCACTCAACGACATCGGCGCGCACTTCCCCGACACCGCCGCCGAACACAAAAACGCCAACAGCCGCCACCTGCTGCGCCAAGCCTACGCCCTTGTGCAACAAGCAGGCTGGCGCGTGGTCAATGTGGACAGCACCCTGATTGCCCAACAGCCCAAGCTGCGCCCCCACATCGCCGCCATGCGCGCCAACATCGCCGCCGATTTAGGGCTGCCTGAAAACTGCGTCAACATCAAAGGTAAAACCAACGAAAAACTCGGCTACCTTGGGCGAGAAGAAGCGATTGAAGCGCAAGCCATCGTGTTGCTTGCCGCGCAATAGTTTTCAGGCTGCCTTACATCAATCGGCAGCCTGAAAAAACAATCAGCAGTCCGCGTAGCGCAGCGGAGTAGCGAAGCTAAAACCAAAGAACAGTTTTCAGGCTGCCCCAACACCCCCCAACCTTGATTTTCCCCCCACGCCCCCCCATATAGCCCCGCATATCATTTAACCAACCCCCTAACACACAACCATGAGCAAAGATTTTTACGAAACCCTAGGCGTATCGCGCAACGCCAGCGACAGCGACATCAAAAAAGCCTATCGCAAACTCACCATGCAATACCACCCCGACCGCAATCTAGACAACCCCGAAGAAGCGGCAGAAAAATTCAAAGAAATCCAAAAAGCCTACGACATCCTATCCGACCCGCAAAAAAAAGCCGCCTACGACCAATACAGACACGCCACCTTTGAACAAGGCGGTTTTGGCAGCGCAGGCGCAGGCGATTTTGGTGGCGGATTTGGTGGCTTTGGCGGATTTGGTGGCGCACAAGGCTTTGATTTCGGGGACATATTCAGCCAAATGTTTGGCGGCGCAGGCGGCGCACGCCAGCCCAATTACCAAGGCGACGACATCAGCTATCGCGTAGAAATCACGCTAGAAGAAGCCGCCGCAGGCGTAAAACGCCAAATCACCATCCCCACCTACGAAGAATGCGACATCTGCCACGGCTCAGGCGCAAAAGCAGGCACCAAAGCCACCACCTGCTCCACTTGCGGCGGCACAGGCACAGTCCACGTTCGCCAAGCCATCTTCCAAATCCAACAAACCTGCCCCACTTGCGGCGGCACAGGCAAAGAAATCAAAGAACCCTGCCTTAAATGCCACGGCGCAGGGCGCGTGAAAGCCAGCAAAACCGTAGAAGTCAATATCCCCGCAGGCATCGACGACGGACAACGCATCCGCCTAACGGGCGAAGGCGAACCGGGCACGCACGGCGCACCCAACGGCGATTTGTATATTCACGTTTCCGTTGCGCCGCACAAAATCTTCCAGCGCGACCCCGAAATCCCCACCGATTTGCATTGCGAACTGCCCATCAGCTTCGCCACCGCCGCTCTGGGCGGCGAAGTGGAAGTCCCCACGCTGGCAGGCAAAGTGAAGCTCAACATCCCCGCTGGCACGCAAAACGGCAAAAAACTGCGCGTGAAAGGCAAAGGCGTGAAATCCGTGCGCAGCAGCTTGGTAGGCGATTTGTATTGCCACATCGTCGTGGAAACGCCGATTAACCTAACCGACCGCCAAAAAGAGCTACTGCAAGAATTCGAAACCATTGCCACAGGCTTAGACCGCAGCCAAACGCCACGGCAGAAAAGTTTTTGGGAACGGCTGAAAGACGCATTTGATTAAAATTAAGAAAACCGCTTGCGGGCAATTGAGCATCGCAAGCGGTTTTCTTGTAAACAGGATTAGGATAGATGGATGATTAGATGCAGCCTGAAATTCGTTTTCAGGCTGCCCATCCTGAAACAGAACATGGCGTATCGCCGCCATACCCACTCTTTCCGTTGCTGTGGTGCAAGCGTTTCAGGCTGCCTTTATAATATGTAGAAATCCCTAGCGTTGTTTACAGTATTTCAAGGACAATACCGTAAATGAACATGCGCAAAAACACCCGCCTTACCCCGCACCACCGAGAAGCCATCTGGCCCGCCTATACGCAGAACAAAGAAAGCGTTACATCGCTTGCCAATCGCTTTATGGTCAGCCGCCCCACCATCTACCGCATTCTCAAAGCCGCACGGGTTGGTAGTGTCCTAAAAAGTATGCTACCCGAAAAAATCAAGCGGCATCAAAGCAA
>NZ_JAUMZV010000062.1 GCF_030527935.1 Kingella sp. (in: b-proteobacteria) | reverse complement strand
ATAAAAGCGCGGATACAAGGCAAAAAGCGCAGTAAGGTTGGACACCTTGCGAGCACTTTTAACGCAGTAGCCACGTTTTTAGGGCATACAAGATGTCTATGGAAATAGTGAATACAGGTTCTTACTAGGCAGCCTGAAACACCCATCACCCCTTTTCAGGCTGCATCATGCTTGAAACCAACCATATTAGGAGTCTCACCCATGACCACCGCCCTTGAACGCATCCGCCACGCCGCCCTGCGCGACAAAATCATGACCGCTGCCGAAGCCGCCGAATTTGTGCAAGACGGCATGCTCGTAGGCATGAGCGGCTTTACAGGCGCAGGCTACCCCAAAGCCTTGCCCACCGCCATCGCCGAACGCGCCGAAGGCATCCACGCCGAAGGCAAACCGTTTCAAATCAGCTTGGTAACAGGCGCATCCACTGCGCCCGAGTGCGATGGCGTGCTCGCCGCCGCAGGCAGCCTGAAACTGCGCAGCCCATTCCAATCCGACCCCGCGCTGCGCAACGACATCAACGCAGGCAAAATCGCCTACACCGATGTGCACCTTTCGCAAATTGAGCAGCAAGTGCGCTTTGGCTTCTTTGGTGCGATGGACGTGGCGATTGTTGAAGTGGTGGGCGTTACCGAAGACGGCAAACTCATCCCATCCATGAGCGTAGGCCCGAACAACCAATGGGTGAAATCCGCGCAAAAAATCATCTTGGAAGTGAACACGCAGCAGCACGCCAAGCTGGAAACCATGCACGACGTGTTTGCTGACATCGGCACGCCACCCAACCGCCGCCCGCTGCTGCTGCTCAATCCCGACGACCACATCGGCGATTACTACATTGATTGCGATTTAGACAAAATCGTCGCCATCGTGTTCACCGATGCGCCCGATCGCAACAGCAAATTCACCGAACCCGATGCCGTATCGCAGCGCATCGCCGAGCAAATCATTGAATTTTTTGAACACGAAGTCAAACACGGCAGGCTGCCTGAAAACCTATTGCCGCTGCAATCGGGCGTGGGCAACGTTGCCAACGCCGTGCTGGCAGGCTTGCAACACAGCCGCTTTGAAAACATCACAGGCTTCACCGAAGTGCTGCAAGACGGCATGCTGGATTTGCTGCTATCGGGCAAAATGGTCAGCGCATCCGCCACCGCGCTCTCGTTCAGTCCCGATGCGCTGCAACGCTTTAACGACAACATTGACTTTTTGCGCGACAAAATCATCCTGCGCCCGCAAGAAATCACCAACAGCCCCGAGCTGATTCGCCGCCTAGGCGTAATCGGCATGAACGCCATGATAGAAGCCGATATTTACGGCAACGTGAACTCCACGCACATCATGGGCACGCGCATGATGAACGGCATCGGCGGCTCAGGCGATTTTGCCCGCAATGCGTATTACTCGTTCTTCGTTAGCCCATCAGTTGCCAAAGACGGCGCAATTTCCTGCATCGTGCCCATGGTTTCGCACCACGACCACACCGAGCACGATGTGATGTTTGTGGTAACCGAGCAAGGCATGGCAGACCTGCGCGGCAAATCGCCCCGCCAACGCGCCCGCCTGATTATTGACCACTGCGCCCACCCCGACTACCGCGAAATGCTGCGCGATTACTACGAGCGCGCCGAGCAATCAGACGGCGGCTTGCATACACCGCATTTGTTGAGCGAAGCCCTATCGTGGCATCAGCGGTTTATTGAAACGGGCGATATGCGGGTGAAATAGTGTTGGATTGATATGTAAGGCAGCCTGAAAAGCCATAACCACGCCGTGTTGATGGCGAAACAGGGTTTTCAGGCTGCCTTAGCGCGCCAATCAACCATTTTTGGCTTACCCCACCATTTTGAAAAACACCCAACCATGCGCAATTATCTATTCAGCCTCATTGTCTGCTACACCTTGATTGCCCCAGCATTTGCCAAACAGCCCCACTATGTGGAAGGCAAATGAGTCAACTATGCCAATCCCGTTTATCCACGCCAAGCCATGGAAAACGAAGAAGAAGGCACGGTCAAATTACGCATCTTTGTTGCCCCTGATAACAGCGTGGAACAGGTAGAAATGGTGGAATCCAGCGGTTCAACTTTTTTGGATGAATCCGCAAAAAAAGCGGCATACAAATCCACTTTTCAGGCTGCCCTACGCAACGGCAAACCCGTGCATACCGTGTTTACCACCCGCTTCACGTTCCAAATGCACTCCGATGATGAAAAACCGTTTTCAAAAATATTGCGACAAGTTTTTGGCGGATAACACCATGCGAAACCCTTTGCTTGCCTTAATCACCAGCCTTGCGCTGATTGCCCCCTCCGCTCACGCCAAAACGCAAGCGGTTAAAAATACCAAAGGACGAGCGATAAAAACCGTTACGCCCGTCTATCCACCCCTAGCCCTAGAAAGCGGCATAGAAGGCAGCGTAATACTGCGCGTGATGGTTGCACCGAATAACCGCATCCGCTCGGTGGAAGTGGTGGAATCCAGCGGTTCACCGCTGTTAGACAAAGCCGCCATCGCCGCCGCACGCCAATACCGTTTTCAGGCTGCCACGCGCGGCGGCAAACGGGTTCCCACCGTGTTTTTGCCCAATTTTATATTTAAATTGGATTAAGAACCTGTATTCACTATTTTCATAGACATCTTTTATGCCCTAAAAACGTGGCTACTGCGTTAAAAATGCTCGCAAGGTGTCCAACCTTACTGCGCTTTTTGCCTTGTATCCGCGCTTTTATTTCATAAAATCTGCCTATGGAAATAGTGAATACAGGTTCTAACAAGCGCGTAGGCACGCCTTGCTCTACTCTGGCTAGTAAACAAAGGCAGCCTGAAAACAAGAAATCCGTTTTCAGGCTGCCTTTATTAGGCAAACAAAACAACCGCCGTTAATCAACCCACCTTATCCCCCGCATTCGCCCCATCATGCACGGTCAGCAATTTCAGCTTCCCATCCTTATCCGCCGTGCTCAAAATCATGCCTTCGGACACGCCAAATTTCGCCATTTTGCGCGGTGCAAAGTTGGCAATGGCGATGACCATTGTGCCGTTTAGCGCGGCGGGGTTGGGATAGCTGGCGGCGATGCCCGAGAAAATCGTACGCTGCTCAAAGCCAAAATCTAGGCTAAATTTCAACAGCTTGGTGCTGCCCTCCACCGCCTCGCAGTTCAACACTTTCGCCACGCGCATATCCACTTTCATAAAATCATCAAAGCTGCATTGCGGCGCAACAGGCTCGTAGCCGTTTTCAGGCTGCTGTGTTGCCGCTGCGGCTTGGATATTTTGTTTGTTCGCTTCAATCAAATCGTTCACTTGTTTTTCCTCCACTCGTTGCATCAAATGTTGATACGGCTTAATCACATGGTTTTCCGACAACGTGCGGCTGGCATCCGCCCACACCAGCTTGTCCAAGCCCAAAAATTCGGCGGCTTGCTCGGCAACGCGCGGCAGCACGGGCGAGAGATAAACCGTTAAGATTTTGAATGCGTTAATCAATTCGCTGCACACCTTGTGCAAACGGCTGTCCGCGCCATCCAGCTTGGCAAGCTCCCACGGCTTGTTTTCGTCCACATATTCATTGACCACGTCCGCCAAAATCATAATCTCGCGCAAGGCTTTGCCGTATTCGCGCTCTTCGTATAACGAAGCGATGCGCTCGCTTTCCGCCGCCAAATGCTTCACGATTTCGCTGCCCGACACGTCTTTCAGGCAGCCTGAAAAACGCTTGTGGATAAAGCCAGCGGCGCGGGCGGCGATGTTCACATATTTGCCCACCAAGTCGCTGTTTACGCGGGCGATAAAATCTTGCAAATTCAAATCTATATCTTCAATTTTGCTGTTTAATTTTGCCGCGATGTAGTAGCGCATCCATTCGGGGTTTAGCCCTTGTTCCAAATACGACCGCGCAGTGATAAATGTGCCGCGCGATTTAGACATTTTTTGCCCATCCACGGTTAAAAAGCCGTGCGCAAAAATGCCTGTGGGCGCGCGATAGCCCGAATATTCCAGCATCGCCGTCCAAAACAGCGCGTGGAAATACAAAATATCTTTGCCGATAAAGTGATACAGCTCGGCTTGGCTGTCTTTGCCAAAAAATTCGTTAAAATCCAGCCCTTTGCGCGCGCATAGGTTTTGGAACGAAGCCATATAGCCCACGGGCGCATCCAGCCACACATAAAAATACTTGTTCGGCGCATCGGGGATTTGGAAGCCGAAATACGGCGCATCGCGGGAAATATCCCAGTCGGATAACTCGCCTTCTTTGAGCCATTCGTTCATTTTGTTCAACGCTTCGGGCTGCAAATGGGCGCGTCCGTCTGTTTCGCCTGCTGTCCATTGTTGCAGATAGTCGCCGCAATCGCTTAATTTGAAAAAGAAATGTTCGGTTTCTTTGAGCACGGGCGTTGCGCCTGATACGGCGGAATAGGGTTTAATCAGCTCGGTGGGGGCGTAGGTGGTGCCGCACACTTCGCAGTTGTCGCCGTATTGGTCTTGGGCGCGGCATTTGGGGCATTCGCCTTTCACAAAGCGGTCGGGCAGAAACATTTGCTTTTCGGGGTCAAAAAGCTGGTTGATGGTTTTGCTGATGATTTTGCCGTTGGCTTTCAGGCTGCGGTAGATTTGCTCGGAAAGGGCTTGGTTTTCGGGCGAATGGGTGGAGTAGTAGTTGTCGTAGCCGATGCCAAAGCCTGTGAAATCGGCAAGATGCTCGGTGTGGGTTTTTTCTATCAGCTGCTCGGGCGTGATGCCTTGTTTTTGCGCTGCCAGCATGATGGGCGTGCCGTGGGTGTCGTCCGCGCAGCAATAATGGCATTCGTGCCCGCGCGATTTTTGAAAGCGCACCCAAATGTCGGTTTGGATATGCTCCACCATGTGCCCAAGGTGGATGGCACCGTTGGCATAAGGCAGGGCGGAAGTAACGAGAATTTTGCGTTTTGAAGTCATGATTTTGCGTTTCGTGTTGATTATGAGATGGGTAAAAAAGGGAAATTATAGCGAAAATTCGCGTAAAGAATGGGGGTAAAAGGCTAGGGGCTGTTAACAATCAACATTTTGGCGGCTTTTAGGCCCTAAGGCAGCCTGAAATATTGTTAAAATCCGCGCGTTTTTTGACCAACCACGAAAGGTGTTTAACATGAAAACTTGGTTTTTGCCCTTAATCGCCGCTGCGGCGTTATCCGCTTGCGCAGGCTCGGATAATCCAAAAAAATCGCCCGAACAAGGCGAGCAAGCCGTTGGCATGGCAAACCCCGCTTCGGTGTTCTGCGAAAAACAAGGCGGCAAATCAGTAATTCGCAAAAATAAAGACGGCAGCGAATACGGTGTTTGCGTGTTGCCCAATGGTCAAGAAGTGGACGAATGGGAATATTTCCGCGCGCATAATAAATAATGCACATCATGCCAAAGGCAGCCTGAAAACGTGTTTTGTTCGTTTTCAGGCTGCCTTTTTGTTGGTGGGCGATGTTATCAGACTGAGCTTGGATGTTTGGCTTTTTCAGGCTGCCGCTGTTATCCAGCATAGCTAGGCAGATAATGTGGCATAATCAAACCCTTGTTCACCTAAGGAGTTCAACCATGTCGCTTTCTATTGCTAACTATCTGTTATACATCGGCTATATGCTCGCCAGCGTGGCGATGGCGGTGCTGTTTTCGCTCACTTATTTGCTGATTACGCCCGTGCGCGAGTTGCATTTGATTAAGCAGGGCAATGTGGCGTGTGCGCTATCGTTTGGTGGCGCGTTGATGGGCTTTTGCCTTGCGCTGGCTTCGGCGATGACGCACAGCTTGAATATTTTGGATTTTATTTTATGGAGCGCGGGCGCGGCGGTGGTGCAGATTGGCGCGTATTTCGCTACCACGCGGCTGATTCCCGATGCAAGGCGCGAGTTGCAGCAAAACAATATCGCCGTGGGCGCGTTGAATTGCGCGTTATCGCTGGCGATTGGCGTGTTAAACGCAGCGTGTTTGGTGGATGGTTAAGCCATGCAAGGCAGTCTGAAAACGAGCAAAGCGAGTTTCAGCGAAGCTAAAACGTGGCTCAACGTCTTGCTGTTGCCGCATATCGCAACGCTGGTGCTGTTGATGTTGATTGCATCTGCGGCGGTTTTGGAATTGCACGCCGATTGGGTACTTGCACTACTGCTTGCGCCCGTGCTGCTGTGGCTGATGGGTGGCACAATCGGCTGGTTGGATTACTTGCCCCATATGCCGAGCGAACAAGCCTGATTATCCCCACGTTTACCGTATTACTGATTATTGCCGTGTGCCTGTTTTCAGGCTGCCTGAAACGACATCGCCATAGCGGCAAATGGCTGATTTCGCTAGCAGTTTGGCTGTGGTTTGCTTATGGATTTGTGTTGCTGGGGATGCAATATTAGGCAGCCTGAAATAATACGCCACAGCAATCCCCAAAGCGTGATACGCAACAAAACGCGCGTTCTGGCAAAACAGCGTTTCAGGCTGCCTAATGCGCTAGATGCCGCTGCACATTCCTTTTACAAATCAACCCCATTGTCCTTAAAATCCCCCTACCCCACCCCCAACCAAAGGAAAAACCATGATTATGAACTTTATCCGCAAGCAGTTTATTGATGTTATCCAATGGGAAAGCCCCGATGAACACACGCTGGTGTGGCGTTTTCCCATTGCCGACCAAGAAATTCAAAACGGCGCAAGCCTAACCGTGCGCGAAAGCCAAATGGCGTTGTTTGTGGACGAAGGCAAAACCGCCGATGTGTTTTCCGCAGGTCGCTACACGCTCAACACGCAAACGCTGCCCGTTTTAACCAACCTGAAAAACTGGGACAAGTTGTTCCAATCGCCCTTTAAATCGGATGTTTACTTTTTCAACACGCGCCAGCAAATTGGCAAACGCTGGGGCACAGCGCAGCCTGTAACCGTGCGCGATGCCGATTTTGGCGTGGTGCAACTGCGCTCGTTTGGCATGTATTCCTACCGCATCGCCGACCCCGCGCAGTTTTTCAAAGAAATCTCGGGCGTGGTGGAAAGCTATTCGGGCGAGCAGCTTGAAGCCCAGCTCAAAAACATCGCCATGACCCAGCTTGCCGCCGCCTTTGGCACATCGGGCGTGCCGTTTTTGGACATGGCGGCAAACCAAGTTTTGCTATCGCAAAAAATGACCGAATTGCTCAAACCCGAGTTCGCCAAACTGGGCTTGGCGTTGGAAAACTTTACCGTGGAAAGCATCACGCTGCCTGAAAACGTGCAACAAGCGTTGGATGCACGCATGAGCATGAATGTCATCGGCGATATGTCGCGCTACACGCAATACCAAACCGCCACCGCCATCCCGATGGCAGCGCAAAACGAAGGCGGCATGGCAGGCATGGGCGTGGGCATGGGCGCAGGCGTGGCATTTGGGCAAGCGATGGCGGGCGCAATGGCAGGCGCGCAACCGCAAGCCGTGTCGCCCGCCGCCGCGCAAGACCATCAAGCCAAGCTCACGCAGCTTAAAACCATGCTGGATAACGGCTTGATTTCGCAGGCGGATTACGATTCTGCCAAAGCGGAAGTGTTGAAACAGCTCATTGGCTAATCGCATAACGAATAGGCAGCCTGAAAACGGGAATACGGGTTTTCAGGCTGCCTTAATGTACCGATTAAGGCAGCCTGAGACCTTTGCAAAAAAACCTTTCCTTCGACAGCCGAAACCCAAACACAGGTT
>NZ_JAUMZV010000061.1 GCF_030527935.1 Kingella sp. (in: b-proteobacteria) | reverse complement strand
TTCATTTACGGTATTGTCCTTGAAATACTGTAAACAACGCTAGGGATTTCTACATCGAATAAACAATAAACACGGATACCATGATTTAAGGCAGCCTGAAAACGCTATTGCTTGTTTTCAGGCTGCCTAATCCATCATCTCAATGCTCAACGGCTGTAATTCGGTGCTTCCTTGGTAATCTGCACATTATGCACGTGCGATTCCTGCATCCCCGCCGAAGTAATCTCCACAAATTCCGCTTTCGCGTGCATCTCGGCGATATTCGCGCAGCCCAAATAGCCCATGCTGGAACGCAAGCCGCCCATAATCTGATGAATAATATTGATAATTGGGCCTTTGTGCGGTACGCGCCCTTCAATGCCTTCGGGCACATATTTATCCGTATTTTCCGTTTTCTCTTGGAAATAGCGGTCGCTAGACCCTTGGCTCATCGCCCCCAGAGAACCCATGCCGCGATACGATTTATACGCCCGCCCTTGGTATAGCTCAATTTCCCCAGGTGCTTCGTCTGTGCCTGCAAATATACCGCCCAGCATCACGCAATCCGCGCCCGCCGCCAAAGCCTTGGCGATGTCGCCCGAAAAGCGAATGCCGCCATCGGCAATCACCGAAACACCCGAGCCTTTCAAGGCTTCGGAAACATTGTGAATCGCGGTTAATTGCGGCACGCCCACGCCCGCCACAATGCGCGTGGTGCAAATAGACCCCGGCCCAATGCCCACTTTCACCGCATCTGCGCCCGCCGCCACCAAATCTTTCGCCGCTGCCGCCGTGGCGATGTTGCCACCGATGACTTGCACATCAGGAAACGTTTGTTTCACCCATTTCACGCGGTCAATCACGCCTTGGCTATGCCCATGCGCCGTGTCCACAACGATGATGTCCACGCCCGCTTCCACCAGCGCGCGCACGCGCTCTTCGGTTTCGCCGCCCGTGCCCACTGCCGCGCCCACGCGCAAGCGACCTTCTTCGTCTTTGTTGGCATTGGGAAACTCGGTGGTTTTGACAATATCTTTTACCGTAATCAAGCCTTTAAGCTCGTCTTGGTCGTTCAACACCAACACGCGCTCAATTTTATGCTCGTGCATCAATTCCCGCGCCACTTCGATGCTTGCGCCCACAGGCACGGTAATCAGCCGCTCGCGCGGGGTCATAATCGCCCGCACAGGCAAATCGGTGCGCGTTTCAAAACGCAAATCGCGGTTGGTAACAATGCCGATTACCTTGCCATTTTCCACCACAGGCAAGCCCGACATTCTGCGTTTACGCGCCGCGCGTTCAGCCAGCAATTCGCCAATCAATTTATCAGGCGACACGGTTACAGGGTCTTTCACCACGCCGCTTTCATGGCGTTTCACCTTGCGCACCGCCGCCGCTTGCTGCTCCACGGTCATGTTTTTGTGAATGATGCCGATGCCGCCTTCTTGCGCCATAGAAATCGCCAAACGCGCTTCGGTTACGGTGTCCATCGCGGCGGACAGTAACGGCAAATTGAGCGTAATTTTTTTGGTGAGCGGAGTTTTGAGCGAGACATCGCGGGGAAGAACTTGGGAATGAGCGGGAACAAGCAGAACATCGTCAAACGTGTAGGCTTTTTCTATGATACGCATTTTTTCACACACCTTTGCAGCGGGTTAAAATGCACGCGATTGTAGCATAATTGACGCGCTTTCAGGCAGCCTGAAAACGGTTTTCATGACAGCGTGCAAAAAACCTATTAAAATTCAGTTTATTTACACTTAACTGTGCTTTGATAACTTAAACAAGGAAAAGATTATGAAAACGAAAATCGCTTTATCTGCCATCGCCTTAGCGATTGCCGCTTCTTCTGCTTTCGCTGCCGACACTTCTATTTTCACATGGAAACAACGCAGCGGCGCACGCGCATTTGCCGACACGCCCCCAGGGTTGAAAATGGGTCAAGCCAGCACTATCAACGTGCGCACCCGCACCGTAACCCCACCACCTGTGGCAAAAAAAGAAGACCCCAATATGTCCACCGCTGATAAACAAGCCGCGTTGAACAAAGAAATTGAAGAAGAAAACCGCCGCAAAGAAGAAGCCAACAAAAAACAAATGGAAGAGGTGAAAAAAGAAAACTGCAAAGCGGCGCAAATGAATAAAGAAACCGTAACCAAAGCCAACGCGAAAAATAAAGATGCGTTGATTCCAAAATATGATGCGGATATTGCCAAATACTGCAACTAACCCAGCATAAACTGCTTCTCAGGCTGCCTAATACACGCTATTTAGGCAGCCTGAAATTTTATTACTATCTTGCAAAATCAATCGTTTAAAATCGCGTCTTTAAAAAAATTAACATACAGCCTTGAATCTTGGTTTTAACTACACCATACTACATTGGCGCAATCGCGTAAGGCAGCGTTCCATCAAGTATTGCTGTTCAGCGTTGCCCTAAACAACTCATCAAGGAGACCGTCATGGCTAAAAATCTAAACGTGTTTGACAAAGAATATGGTTTATTGATTAACGGTGCGTGGACGCAGCCCGCCAATCTGCTCGCTTCCTACAACCCCGCCAACGGCGCGGAGCTGGCAAAATTTACCGATGCCACCGATGCCGATGTGGACGCAGCCGTTGCCGCCGCGCAAGAAGCGTTTAAAACATGGAAAAAAACCACCGCCACCGAGCGCGCCGCCATCTTGAACCAAATCGCCGATGTGATTGACGAAAATGCCGAATTGTTCGCGCTGCAAGAAACGCTGGACAACGGCAAGCCGATACGCGAAACCCGTGCCGCCGATATTCCTCTGGCTTCCGACCATTTCCGCTATTTCGCCAGCGTGATTCGCGGCGAAGAAGGCACCGCCAACCAATTGGACGAAGAAGATTTGTCGCTGGTGTTGCGCGAACCGATTGGCGTGGTGGGGCAAATTATTCCGTGGAATTTCCCGTTTTTGATGGCGGCTTGGAAGATTGCGCCTGCGCTGGCGGCGGGCTGCACCATTGTGATTCACCCATCTAGCAGCACTTCGTTGAGCTTGCTGTCGTTTGCGCAAAAAATCAATCACTTGCTGCCCAAAGGCGTGTTGAATGTGATTACAGGCAAGGGCAGCAAATCGGGCGAATATATGTTGCACCATAAAGGCTTTAATAAACTGGCGTTTACGGGTTCAACCGAAGTGGGTCGCCGCGTGGGCATTGCTGCGGCGGAATTGCTGATTCCTTCTACTTTGGAATTGGGCGGTAAATCGGCCAACATTTTCTTTGACGATATGCCGTTTGATAAAGCCTTGGAAGGGGCGCAAAAAGGTATTTTGTTCAACCAAGGGCAGGTATGCTGCGCGGGTTCGCGGATTTTTGTGCAAGAGGGGATTTACGACAAATTCGTGGCTGCGTTGGCAGAGGAATTTAAAAAAGTGAAACTGGGCTTGCCTTGGGAAGATGATACGCAAATGGGTTCGCAAGTGAACGCGGGGCAACTGGAAACCATTTTGAAATATGTGAAAATTGGTGAACAAGAGGGCTGCCGCATCATCACAGGCGGTAAAAAAGCGGCGGGTGATTTGGCTGGCGGGGAATTTGTTGAGCCAACTTTGATTGAGGTGAACAGCAACGCGGCACGTGTGGCGCAAGAGGAAATCTTTGGCCCTGTGGCAACGGTGATTAAGTTCAAAACGGAAGAAGAAGTGGTTGCCATGGCTAACGAAAGCGAATACGGCTTGGGCGGCGGTGTGTGGACGCGCGATATTAACCGTGCGCTGCGCGTGTCGCGTGCGCTGGAAACGGGTCGCGTGTGGGTGAACTGCTATAACCGCTTGCCTGCGGGCGCGCCGTTTGGTGGCTATAAAACGTCTGGCATCGGGCGCGAAACGCATAAAATGATGCTGGCGGCTTACACGCAAGTGAAAAATATTTACATCAGTACGCGCGAGGAACGCGAGGGGTTGTACTAATCCTGCGGTGATGTGAATAAGATGAGGCAGCCTGAAAATGGGATTTTGCTTGGCGCAAGCGGGTGAATTCGTTTTCAGGCTGCCTTTTCGTGGTTATGATTGGGCTGAATAGTGTTTCAGGCTGCCTAATTGTTGGGCGGGTGCTTGGCGATAATGTTTCAGGCTGCCTTTTTTGATAAGGAGTGCTGTATGTCTTTCTCTTGTTTAAAGTTTAAACCTGTGGCGGCGACGCTGTTGGCCATGGCGTTGGCGGGGTGTATGTCGCAGCCGATGTCTAGCCGTGTGACGATGGAGTCTTCGGCGGATAACGCGATGGCAAGCAAATCGGTGGCGCAGGTGGAGCGGCTGGGCACGCAATGGGGCGATGAAGTGCAGTCGTCTGTGCAGCGCGTGGATTTGCGGCGGGTGGGTTCGCAGCCGTTGGCGGAACATGTTTTGCATTATGCGGCGAAGGATTATCAGGGGCGCAGCCTGAAATCTATTGCGCTGGCGGCGGGCAGAGTGGAGCTTTCGGTGCGCGGGGATAATCGCCGTGCGCTGCCGATTTTCCGCGACAATGGGCGGTATTTCTTGCGTGGCACGGCGGGGCAGGCGTATCAGCTGGTGTACAAAAATAACAGCGATAAAACGCTGGAAGTGGTGGCGAGCGTGGACGGCGTGGACGTGATTTCGGGCAAGGCGGCGAGCCGCTACCACAATGGCTATGTGTTGCGCCCGCATGGCACGCTGCTGATTGAAGGCTTCCGCAAGAGCGATGATGCGGTGGCTTCGTTTATTTTTGGCAAGCCAAGCGATGCTTATGTGGCGCATACGGACGAAGGTTCGGTGCGTAATGTGGGCGTGATTGGCACGGCGATTTTTGAACTGCGCGACCCGAATCGCGGGCGTGATGCGCGTGCGAGCGATGGTGCGGCGAATGCGTTTCCTGCGGACGGAGAGTGGGATAGCGGGGGGTATGCGAAAGCGCCGCGTTGATTGAATGCGGGTGTTGGGAGAATAGGGAAAGGCAGCCTGAAAACGGTTTTCTTGTTTTCAGGCTGCCTCTTTATAAGGGTGGGAATAGGGCAGGGCGGTGTGAACAAGATATTGATGCAGCCTGAAATCTTTGCAAAGACGTAGGTCGGGCATTTATGCCCGACCTACGGATAAGCAACAGTTTGTTTTTGCATTCATTTCTGAATATCAGATCAAATTTCCGCCTGTGCGGGAATGGTGGCATTTCTTGCTTTCAGGCTGCCTTTGGGTTTGAGCGAAAGTTTCAGGCTGCTTAAACGCGGGCGCGATATAAGGCAGCCTGAAACGATAACCCGCGTTCCCTACGGCTTGCTTGCAAGCCGTGCCCTTGCGCCAAAAACAACGGATGGGATTTTCAGGCTGCCTATGGCTTACGCCATCCCAGCAAACACTTCCGCCGCGATGGCAATCGTTTCGTCCACCAATTCCGCCGTGTGCGCGGCAGACATAAAGCTGGCTTCATACGCGGATGGCCCTAACGCCACGCCGCGTTCCAACAGCCCGTGGAAGAAGGTTTTGAACGCGGCGATGTTAGACGCTGCTATGTCGCTGTAATTTTGTGGCGCGTGGTCGGCAAAATAAAAACCAAACATCCCGCCGATGCTGTCGGCGGTGAATGTGATGCCTGCTTGTTTTGCGGCTTGGTTGATGCCGCTGACTAGCTGCTCGGTGCGTGCGGTAAGGTGTTCATAGAAGCCCGCGCGTTGGATGATTTCCAGCGTTTTCAAGCCTGCCGCCACAGCAACGGGGTTGCCCGATAGCGTCCCCGCTTGATACACGCCGCCCAACGGCGAAATGCAATCCATAATTTCTTTTTTGCCGCCAAACGCCGCCAACGGCATACCGCCGCCGATGACTTTGCCCATGGTGGTTAAATCGGGCGTGATGCCGTGCAGCGATTGCGCCCCGCCCAATGCCACGCGAAAGCCCGTCATCACTTCATCGTAAATCAGCACCGCGCCGTGTTGCGCCGTGATTTGGCGCAGCGTTTGAATAAATTTGGCAGACGGTTTCACCAAATTCATGTTGCCCGCAATCGGCTCTAAAATCACGCAGGCAATCTGCTCGCCCAGCTGAGAAAAACAGTTTTTCAGGCTGCCTACATCGTTATACGGCAGCACCAGCGTGTGTTGCGTGAAATCCGCAGGCACACCCGCCGAGCTGGGGTTGGCAAATGTCAGCAAGCCGCTGCCCGCTTTCACCAGCAAGCTATCGGAATGCCCGTGATAGCAGCCTTCAAATTTGATGATTTTGTCGCGCCCCGTGTAGCCACGCGCCAAACGAATCGCGCTCATGGTCGCTTCCGTGCCAGACGACACCAAGCGCAGCCGCTCCACGCTGGGCATAATTTTGGCGATTTCTTCGGCGATGACAATTTCCGCTTCCGTGGGCGCACCAAACGACAAGCCGCTCAACGCTACTTCACGCACAGCTTCCACCACTTCGGGATGCGCGTGCCCCACAATCGCAGGTCCCCACGAGCCAACGTAATCAATATATCGCTGCCCATTTTCATCCCACACAAACGCCCCCTGCGCCTTGTTAATAAAACGCGGCACGCCCCCCACGCTGCCAAACGCCCGCACAGGCGAGTTCACGCCACCGGGGATAATGTTTTTTGCCCGTTCAAAAAGCTGCTCATTGCGGTTTGCCATGATGATTTTCCTATGGATTGAGTGAAAACGAAATTTTAGCATTTAAGGCAGCCTGAAAACTATGCTGGGTTGTGTTTTAGCTTCGCAACTCCGCTTTGCTACGCAGGCTGCCGCACAATCTTAGAACCTATATTCATTATTTCCATAGGCAGATTTGATGACATAAAAGTGCGGATACAAGGTAAAAAGCACAGCAAGGTTGAACATCTTGCGAGCATTTCTAACGCGGTAGCCGCGTTTTTAGGGCATAAAAGATGGTTATGAAAATAGTGAATACAGGTTCTTAATCCACAGCCCAATAGGCAGCCTGAAAACGCGTTTGCGCATCGTTGCGAAACGCCCCCGCATCACCGCATTTCAGCTTTGCCACAGGCAGCGAACGCAAATCCGCTATAATTTCGCCTGCCTTATCATAGGCATTGCCCAAGCATCTTCATCGCCACACATAGGCAGCCTGAAAACAAATTCCCCGTCCCCACAAAACCCTAATCTACCCACAATCCCCATGAAGCCAACCCCAAAACACAACCCCAAACACAGCAATCAAGTCCGCATCATCGGCGGCGACCTGCGCGGCAGAAAAATCCCCTTTATCAGCGCAGAAGGACTGCGCCCCACCCCCGACAGCGTGCGCGAACGCCTATTCAACTGGCTCGGGCAATACCTTACCGCCCAACACACCCTAGACCTATTCGCAGGCAGCGGCGTACTCAGCTTTGAAGCCATCTCCCGCCACGCCCAAAGTGCCACCCTATGCGACACCCACCCCCCAACCATCCGCCAACTCCACACCATCGCCCAACAGCTCAACATCAGCAACCAAATTCACATCCACCAACAAAACGCCATCGCCCATCTCCGCGCCACCCACCAGTCATACCACACCATATTTCTAGACCCGCCCTACGCATGGCACGACTGGGCAAACCTATTTCCCGCGCTCCAACCCCACCTTTATCCCACCACCTACATCTACCTAGAAGCCAGCCAAATTCCCCCGCTTCCCGAATGGCTATCCATCCACCGACAAGGCAAAGCAGGGCACAGCCAATTTCTCCTGCTCAAACACACACAACCCACTGATTAAAATAAAGATAATAACCATTATCAAACTGTAAAAACCACCGCAAAAGGCAGCCTGAAAACAAAAAATTCGCTATAATCCCGCCCATTTCAAAACACACGCAAAGAGAAACAAAATGTCCCTATTCATCACCGATGAATGCATCAACTGCGATGTATGCGAACCCGAATGCCCCAACGATGCCATCTCACAAGGCGAAGAAATCTACGAAATCAACCCCAACCTATGCACACAATGCGTCGGGCACTACGATGAACCCCAATGCCAACAAGTCTGCCCCGTAGATTGCATCCTAATCGACGAAGAACACCCCGAAACCCACGAGCAACTACTCGCCAAATACTATAAAATCGTCCAAGAAAAATAAACACAAAAACAAAAACATCCAACAAAATAACCCATAAACGCTTGACCAAAATTTAAAAACTAACGTATAGTTGCAATTCTTTTGGTGGGATTCCCGAGCGGTCAAAGGGAGCAGACTGTAAATCTGCCACGAAAGTTTCGAAGGTTCGAATCCTTCTCCCACCACCATAAACAATTTCTTGCTGTATTTGGAGTAGAGAATAAGCGGGTGTAGCTCAATGGTAGAGCAGAAGCCTTCCAAGCTTACGGTGAGGGTTCGATTCCCTTCACCCGCTCCAAATTAAAGCCCATGTAGCTCAGGGGTAGAGCACTCCCTTGGTAAGGGAGAGGCCGGCAGTTCAAATCTGCCCATGGGCACCATCTAACTCAATTTCCAAATCCAATTTATTAACAAACTAACTGAATAGGAATTTGCCATGGCAAAGGAAAAATTTGAACGTAGCAAACCGCACGTAAACGTTGGTACCATCGGGCACG
>NZ_JAUMZV010000060.1 GCF_030527935.1 Kingella sp. (in: b-proteobacteria) | reverse complement strand
TCAAAGGCAGCCTGAAACGTCAAAGGCAGCCTGAAAAATGTTTTCAGGCTGCCCTGTCCTATCAATCCGCTTATTCCACCGTTACCGATTTCGCCAAATTGCGCGGTTTGTCCACATCGGTGCCGCGTGCCAGCGCAGCGTGATATGCCAAAAGCTGCACGGGAATGGTGTGCACAATCGGCGACAACACGCCCACATGGCGCGGGGCGCGGATAATGTGCACATGTTCCGCAGGCTCAAAATCACTGTCCAAATCGGTGAACACAAACAATTCGCCGCCGCGTGCGCGCACTTCCTGCATATTGGCTTTCACCTTATCCAGCAAGCCATCTTTGGGCGCAACCACCACCACAGGCATATTTTCGTCCACCAGCGCGAGTGGCCCGTGTTTCAACTCGCCCGCGGGGTAGGCTTCGGCGTGGATGTAAGTGATTTCTTTCAGCTTCAACGCACCTTCCAGCGCGATGGGGTAATGAATGCCGCGCCCCAAGAATAACGCGCTGGTTTTCTTGGCAAATTTTTCTGACCACGCGGCAATTTGCGGTTCAAGATTCAGCGCGTGTTGCACGCTGCCAGGTAAGGCGCGCAGTTCGTCCAAATAATCTTGCGCCTGCCCTTGGCTCACCACGCCGCGCATTTTGCCCAGCGTAACCGCCAAGCCAAACAGCGCGACCAGTTGCGTGGTAAAGGCTTTGGTGGATGCCACGCCAATTTCCGCCCCCGCGCGGGTGTAAAACACCAATTCGCTGGCGCGGGGCAGCGCGGATTCCATCACGTTGCAAATAGACAAGCTGTGTTGATGCCCCAGTGATTGCGCGTATTTCAGGGCTTCCATCGTATCCAGCGTTTCGCCCGATTGCGAAATGGTGATGATGAGCTGCTTGGGGTGGGCAATCACATCGCGGTAGCGGTATTCGCTGGCGATTTCTACGTCTGTTGGGATTTTGGCGATGCTTTCCAGCCAATATTTGCCCGTGGACGCGGCGTAAAACGATGTGCCGCAGGCAAGGATTTTGATGCTGTCAATGTTTTGCAAAACTTGCTCGGCGGTTGCGCCAAAATGGCTGGGCGCAAAGCCGCCGTCTAAAAACACTTCGGCGGTGTCGGCAACGGCGCGGGGCTGCTCGTGGATTTCTTTTTGCATAAAATGGCTGTATGGTCCCAGCTCCAACGATGCCAGCGAGAGCTCGGACGTTTTCACGGCGCGGTTTGCCGCTGCGCCTGTTTTGTCCACCAGCTTGTCAATGCCGTTTTCGCTCAACAAAGCAACGTCGCCGTCTTCCAAATAGCTGATTTTTCGCGTGAACGAAATCACAGCGGAAACATCCGATGCGATAAACGTTTCGCGCTCGCCCAAAGCAACCAAAAGCGGGCAGCCCATGCGGGCGACCACCATGTTTTGCGCGTTGTCTTGCGCCATCACGGCGATGGCATACGCGCCGTGGAAATTTTTGCAGGCAGCCTGAACGGCAGCAAACAAATCGCGCCCGTTGTGTTGGTATTCATGGTTGATGGCGTGGGCGATGACTTCGGTGTCGGTTTGCGATTCAAAGGCGTAGCCCAAGCCTTGCAGGCGGCTGCGCTCGGCTTCAAAGTTTTCAATGATGCCGTTGTGCACCACCGCAATCATGCCGCCCGAAATATGGGGATGGGCGTTGGGCTCGGTTACGCCGCCGTGGGTTGCCCAGCGGGTGTGCCCGATGCCGATGTTGCCAAACAGCCCTTTTTCCTGCGCCGCTTGCTCCATCAGGGCAACACGCCCCACACGGCGCACGCGCTTGATTTTGCCTTCACTTAACACAGCGATGCCCGATGAATCATAGCCGCGATATTCAAGGCGTTTTAAGCCATCGGTTAAAAAATTGACCACATTGTTTTGCGCACGAATTGCGCCAACGATACCGCACATAATTGTTCCTTAGTATCTACTGGTTACAAAAATTCAGGCTGCCCGACTTTCAGGCTGCCTGAAACGAATCAGCGGCGGATTATACGCATGATGATTTATCCGCGCGATAAGGTTTTCAGGCTGCCTGATGGGGGTTGCCTTATCAGTAGGTCGGGCATTTATGCCCGACAAACACGAGCCTATTTATCTCAATGCGCCACAAATTGAAAACGTCGGGCATAAATGCCCGACCTACTTAGGCTTTGCAAACGTTTTCAGGCTGCCTTTCACGTTGCACAGCATGGCAACATCAAGGCGGTCTGAAAACAGTCAAACAAGGTTTTATCACTTCACCGCATCACAACGCCAGCGCAGCAAAGCAGTAAACCGTAATCCCCGCAATCAACACATACGCCGCCGCGTAAGGCATCGCCGAGCGCAGGAACGCGCCTTCTTGCCCTTGCTGTTCGCACGCCGCAGCAGCGATGGCAATGCTTTGCGGCGAAATGATTTTGCCGCCCGTTGCGCCTACGGTGTTCGCCGCCGCCAGCCATGCTTTGTTTATGCCAATTTTATCGGCAACCGCCGCTTGCAGCTTGCCAAACAAAATATTAGACGAAGTATCGCTGCCTGTGGCAAACGTGCCGATTGCGCCCACCAAAGGAGCAAACAGCGGATACAAATTGCCCGTGGCGTTCACCAAACCATCAGCAATCACCACAATCATGCTGCTGTGGCTCATAATCGCGCTCATGGCAACCAAGCTGATGATGGTGATGCCCGATGCCTTCATTTTTTTCAACGTTGCGCCCAAAATTTGGAACTGCTTGCCCGCCGACACGCCTTGCACCAAGCCGCCGATAAACGCACCCAAAAACAGCATCAGGCCCGCGTTAGACAGCCAGCCAAAGTTAAACGTTTTGCCTTCGGCGTAAATCGGCAAGTGAATTTTGCTCACCAGCGTGGTTTTCAAAAACGCGCTAATCGGGCCAGACAGCGGGCTTGCCAACAAAATAAACACCAAAATAAAACCATAAACCGCCCACGCCTTGCCCATTTGCGCCATTGTTAGCGGCTTGGCGTTGGCATCTTTTTTCTCGGTCATTTTGGCGTACAACACAATGAACACAATACACGCGATGCTGCCCAAAATGGCAGGCGTTTCCGCGCCGATAAAATACGCCGCGCAAAATTGCACCGCCAGCGATAAGCTGCCCACCACCGCCGCTAAGATAATATTGGGCACGATGTATTTTTTAGACGCATCCGTCAGCAGCAAAATCACAAAAGGCACCAGAAACATCAAGGCAAACAGTTGCAAAATCACATCGCCCGCCAAGGCTTGCGCTTGCTGCGCGGTAACTTCCGAGCCAAACACTTCCTTTGCCAGCGTAATCACAGGCACACCCACCGCGCCAAAGCCCGTTGCCACGCTGTTGCCAATCAACGAAACCAGCGCAGCAAAGCGTGGCGAAAAGCCCAAGCCGATTAAAATCGCCGCAGGAATCGCCACCGCCGTGCCAAAGCCCGCCATGCCTTCCAGCAAGCCGCCAAAGCCCCACACAATCAGCAATACCTGAATGCGTTTATCGCTAGAAATATTGGTAAACTGTTGTTTAATCACTTCAATTTGCTTGCTTTCCAGCAAAATATTGTAGCTAAACAACGCCATTAAAATAATAATTAAAATGGGGAATACGGCTTTTAAAATGCCTTCCACAAAAGCCCAACCCACATAGCTTGCGCCATAGCCTTGCGGTGGCGCAAAACCGCTCACATTGGGCACGGCAAAAATCGCAATCAACACGGCGGATAACACCGCCAGCACTGCGCTTTTGTCGCCCGATAGCTTCACGCCTATCATCAAAACAATCAGTAATAAGATGGGAAAAATAGAGAGAAAAATGCTCATGGTTTGTTTTCCTGAATTATTAGTTATTGCTTGCCTGCCTAGCTTAGAACCATATAGGCAGCCTGAAAATGGGTTGCGCCAACATTTGGGGTAAACAATGGCTCGCTCCTGTGCAACGGAGTAGGCGCGCATTGTGTGTAATTAGATGTAGTTTGTCAATCGGTTTTGAAAAGTTTTGTTAAAATTAAACAATGCCAAAAAAGCCGAATTTGCGCCGATTATTCAGGACTGTTTATTCTAAACAGCGCATTTTATTGCTTTATCCTGCCAGATATTCCGCCTAACCCATTTTGCCAACCCGTTTTGCATTAACAAAAAATAACGAACGCCGTTTCATTAAATTACAGCATTTCATTACAAAGGCAGCCTGAAAATGCCCGAAGCCACTTTAACCGCCGATTTAGATTTAATCACCCGCTTGCTAGACCACCTTTGGCTACAAGAACGCCTGTCGCAAAACACGCTGGATGCCTACCGCCGCGACTTAACCAAAATCGCCACGCGGCTGGCAAACGCACAAGGCAGCCTGAAAACCGCCGATGCCGTGCAACTGGCGGCGGCGATTTACGTTGCCGATGAACAACCGCGCTCGCAAGTCCGCGCCTTATCCGCCTGCAAACGCTTCTACGCATGGCTGGAAGACACCGAACAGCGCAGCGATAACCCCTGCCGCGATTTGCGCACCGCCAAGCAAACGCGCAGCCTGCCGCCCATCATTACCGAGCAACACATCACCGATTTGCTCAACGCGCCCAACACCGAAACGCCACACGGCCTGCGCGACAAAGCCTTGCTGGAACTCATCTACGCCACAGGCTTGCGCGTGAGCGAAGCGGTGGGGCTGCAATTAAACGAAATCAACCTGCAAAGCGGCATGGTAAACACCATCGGCAAGGGCAACAAACAGCGCATCGTGCCAATGGGCGAAGAAGCGGTGTATTGGCTGGAACACTATCTGCAACGCGCCCGCCCCGCCTTGCTGAAAAACGCCCGCTGCGAAGCCATATTCGTGTCGCAGAAAAAAACAGGCATCAGCCGCCAACTGGCTTGGATGGCGGTTTCGCGCTATGCCGAGCAAGTGGGTCTGCCGCATATTTCGCCACACGATTTGCGCCACGCCTTCGCCACGCATCTGGTGAACCACGGCGCGGATTTGCGCGTGGTGCAAACGCTGCTCGGGCACGCCGATATTTCCACCACGCAAATCTACACCCATGTTGCCAATGAACGCTTAAAGCAAGTGGTGGATATGTTTCACCCGCGCTCAAAAGGATAGGCAGCCTGAAAACGAACAAAATACGTTTCAGGCTGCCCCAATGGCTACATCACTCCACAGCCCATCCAAAGGCAGCCTGAAAACCCAACCAGCAAATCGCGTAAATCAGACACCCGTTGCCCGACAATCGTTCAACATTTTCAGGCTGCCTACACCCCCCAATCTTCATAACAACCCTATGGCTTTCAGGCTGCCCTATCCCCCTAATAAACCAGCTAAAACGCCCCGTTTATACTTGACTAAATCACTCAGAAATAGCACAATCCCGCCCCACCAAACCACAAGGAACACGCCATGCGATTAACCACCAAAGGACGCTTCGCCGTAACCGCTATGGTTGATTTAGCCATGAACGCGCAAAACAACGCCGTGAAGCTCAACGCCATCAGCGAACGCCAAAAAATTTCGCTTTCCTATTTAGAACAACTGTTTAGCAAACTGCGCCGCGCAGGTTTGGTGGCAAGCGTGCGCGGGCCGGGTGGCGGCTATGTGCTGGGCAAACCCGCCAACCAAATCAACATCGCCCAAATCATCACCGCCGCCGAAGACCGCCTAGATGCCACCCAATGCAACGGCAAAACCGATTGCCACGGTGGCGCGCCCTGCATCACGCACAACCTATGGGAAAGCCTAAACCACACCATCCACAACCATTTAAGCAGCGTAACCCTTGCCCACCTGATTGCCCAAGACCAAACCCCAAAAGAACACGTGGTAACGCTCACCCACATTCACGTTTAAGGCAGCCTGAAAACAGCAAAACAGCGTAGAATAAAAACTTCACGCCACAAAGGCAGCCTGAAATCTACTTTTTACATAACACAACCGCAAGGAAACACACCATGACCACCCAACGCCCTATCTACCTAGACTACGCCGCCACCACCCCGCTAGACCCACGCGTGCTAGAAAAAATGTTGCCCTATCTCACCGATAAATTCGGCAACCCCGCATCCAGCAGCCATGCCTATGGCTGGGAAGCCGAAGAAGCCGTAGAAGAAGCCCGCGCCAACATCGCCGCGCTCATCAACGCCGACCCCAAAGAAATCATATTCACCAGTGGCGCAACCGAATCCGACAACCTTGCCATCAAAGGCGCAGCCCAGTTCTACAAAACCAAAGGCAAACACCTGATTACCATCAAAACCGAACACAAAGCCGTGTTAGACACCATGCGCGAAATGGAACGCCAAGGCTTTGAAGTAACCTATTTGGGCGTGCAAGAAAACGGCTTAATTGATTTGGAAGAGCTCAAAGCCGCCATCCGCCCCGACACCATTCTGGTTTCCGTGATGTGGGTGAACAACGAAATCGGTGTCATCCAAGACATCCCCGCCATCGGCAAACTCTGCCGCGAACACAAAATCGTGTTCCATGTGGATGCCGCCCAAGCCTGCGGCAAAACGCCCGTGGACGTGGAAGCAGGCAATATTGACCTGCTATCCATGTCTGCCCACAAAATCTACGGCCCCAAAGGCATCGGTGCACTGTACGTCCGCCGCAAACCCCGCGTCCGCCTCGAAGCCCAAATGCACGGCGGCGGACACGAGCGCGGCTTTCGCAGCGGCACCTTGCCCACCCACCAAATCGTTGGCATGGGCGAAGCCTTCCGCCTTGCCAAAGAAGAACTCGAGCAAGACATGGCGCACTACCGCAAACTACGCGACATCTTCCTCAAAGGCATCGAAGGCATCGAAGAAGTCTATATCAACGGCGACCTCAAACACCGCGCCCCGAACAACCTGAACGTCAGCTTCAACTTCGTCGAAGGCGAAAGCCTGATTATGGCCGTGAAAGAACTCGCCGTATCCAGCGGCTCCGCCTGCACCTCCGCCTCGCTCGAACCCAGCTACGTCCTGCGCGCGCTCGGCCGCAACGACGAACTGGCACACTCATCCCTACGCATCACCTTCGGTCGCATGACCACCGAAGAAGAAGTTAAATTTGCAGCAGAACTGATTAAATCCAAAATCGGCAAACTGCGCGAACTGTCGCCGCTGTGGGAAATGTTCAAAGACGGGATTGATTTGAACTCGATTGAATGGGCGGCGCATTGATTACTGTACTTTATTGTGTAGGTTGAGTGCTTAAACCAAATTTTAGTGGAAATATTATTTATTACTAGTGAATAAAAAAGGGAGTTGAATTATGTCCAATAAGACATGTTTTGTTGTTATGGCAATAGGAAATCAACATCATAACGGACAAACCATTACAGCTGAAGATTTAAAGGCAAGATATGACAACCTGATTAAGGAAGCCATCTTAAAAGCCCGTCCTAGTATCGAAGTTACACGGGCTGATGAAGTTTCAGCGATGGGGACAATTACAACTGATATAGTACAAAGAATAATGTATTCTGATTATATTATTGCGGATGTTAGTTATCCTAATCCTAATGTGTTTTATGAACTTGGATTAAGGCATGCGTGTAAACCAGGTACTATCATTATTAAGGACAAAGATGCAAAAGTTCCTTTTGATATTGCATCGTTAAGATATATTGAATATGAAAATTCAACACAAGGATTAAAAGATTTATCTAACAAACTTTTGCAAACATTCGATAACTTTGATCGAGATAATAATAGACCAGACAACCATTTCCTAGAAGTTGCAAAATTAACTTCCTTTAAATTTCCTGAATTCTTTAAAGAAGACCCATTGGAGGTACAGTTCATGATGTCATTACTTCAGTCTCCAGAGCTAATTGATTTATTTTCAAAACAACAACGTGGAGAAGAAGTTGATCCTAGCGAAATAGTGCAATCTCTCTCAGCTCATCCAAATATTTTAAAACTTGTTTTAAAATTAATGTTGCAATCTGGGGAACTAAATCTATTACCTAAATAAGCTATAGAAAATAAAAAATGTAGACTAGATTGAAAATCTAACAAGCCCATCAATCCACCCGAAACGTTAGGCTTGACAACCCACTCCATTCAATCCACACATTAAAAACAAAAAAGGTCGTCTGAAACCTCAAAAAGACCTTTTCAGACGAACTAAAAGCCACCACATTAAAATCAAGGATACAAAACCATGAACGAACGAGATTTAGATTTGGACAATCTCAACAACCTGCTTGAAATTTTTGACGGCGTTACCGTGGAAGGCGGTGTCGATTCCGAAAACGACGACGGCTGCGAAGGCGGCGCGTGCAAAATTTAAAGGCAGCCTGCAATGAAACACCTGTTCTTAACGATTATCGGCGCAACCGCGCTGGCCGCCTGTGCCACGCCCGACCACACGGATACGCGCCCCGAAGCCCGCACGCAGAAATCATCCGCGCCTTATGTGCGCACGCACAAGCAGCTGGATGGGCAAATCAAGGTGGAAACCGTGACCCCGCAACCGTAGGCGCAACAAGCAGCCTGCACCCCAAAAATTTTACTAACCCGCTAAAAATACAAGGAAACACATCATGGCATACAGCGACAAAGTCATCGACCATTACGAAAACCCCCGCAACGTCGGCACGTTCGACAAAGACGACAGCGACGTCGGCACCGGCATGGTGGGCGCGCCCGCCTGCGGCGACGTGATGCGCCTGCAAATCAAAGTGAACGACCAAGGCATTATTGAAGACGCCAAATTCAAAACCTACGGCTGCGGTTCCGCCATTGCCTCATCCAGCCTGATTACCGAATGGGTGAAAGGCAAAAGCCTGGACGACGCGCTGGCGATTAAAAACAGCGAAATCGCCGAAGAATTGGAACTGCCGCCCGTGAAAATCCACTGCTCGATTTTGGCGGAAGACGCGGTGAAAGCCGCCGTGGCGGACTACAAAAAGAAAAAAGGCGCTTAACATGGCCGGCGGCTGGGCACCCGACGGCGCGGAACAGGCGCAAATCGATGCTAATTTGGACGACGCGTTGGCTACCGCACGGCAAAACCTGCCCTCTGGCGAAAGCGCACGCGAATGCGCCGAATGCGGCGAGCCGATTCCCGAAGCCCGCCGCCGCGCCCTGCCCGGCGTGCAGTTGTGCATTGCCTGCCAAGAAGAGGCAGACAAGCAACAGCGTTTTCAGGCTGCCTACAACCGGCGCGGCAGCAAGGACAGCCAGCTGAAATAGGCAGCCTGAAACCAATAAATCCATAGCAACCCAGTTTTTCAATTTACAGAAAGGGCTTCAAAATGACCGATACCCTGATTATCAACGCCCATCCCAATCCGCATTCATCCATGTCCGCCATCAACCGCATGGTTGCCCACCTGCTGGCCAAGTTGCCTGCAGGCAGCGTGCAAACCGTTAATCTGGCGGAAACCGACATCCAGCCGTTGGACAAGGCTGCGGTGGAAATGTTTATCGCCACCGTGTTCCAAAGGCAGCAACCGAATGCGGAACAGGCAGCGTTATTTGCTCGGATGATGTCGGTGGTGAAGCAAGTGAAATCCGCCCGCCGTCTCGTTATCGCCTATCCGATGTACAACTTCAGCATCCCCGCCCGCCTGAAAGACTGGCTGGACAATCTGGTCGTGGCCGGCGAAACTTTCCGTTTCGGCGAAGACGGCGCACCGCAAGGCCTGATGGGCGCGCACAAAGTGCTGCTGTTGCAAGCCAGCAGCATCGTTTATTCCGCAGGTCCGATGGCGCAGATGGATTTCGCTTCAAGCTACCTGAAATCCCTGCTCGGCGGCTTCTTGGGTTTCGCTTCTGTGGACACCGTCCGCGCCGAAGGTACATCGGGCGATAATCGGGAAGCAGCGGTTCAACGCGCCTGCGCCGACATCGATGCCGTGTATGACCGCTTCGCCGCCTAACGGTTTTCAGGTAGCCTGTCTCAAAAAAACCTGCCGACACCAATACGGAACAAACCCATGTTTACCCCCGAAGAAACCCAATCCCTGCTCGCCGAAAAAGGCATCGGCAAAACCGTGCTGCAACGCCTGCAACAAATGGGCTTGGACGATGTGGCCAAGCTCGCCGCCGCCAATGTGGACGATATGCTGCAACAGGGCGCGGCGCTCACCGGCAGCACCTGCTGGAAAACAATCCGCAGGCACGCGCCGCCATGCAGGCTGCCGTGGATTGGGCAAAGCGGCGGCAGGCAGCCTGCACTGTCAAAATCTGTTATCATTCAAATTTATAACCATCCTCGAAAGGAAAAATCATGAACGAAAAATCCATCAAAATCCTGTCCGTTGTCGCCACCATCACCGCCGTGTGCATGTATGTGGCCTATATCCCGCAAATCCAAGCCAATCTGGCCGGCGCGAAAGGCTCGCCGTGGCAGCCGCTTGCCGCTGCCGTGAACTGCACGCTGTGGGTGGCATACGGTCTGTTTTTAAAACCGCGCAACTGGCCGATTATCGTTGCCAACTTCCCAGGCGTAGTACTGGGCATTGTGGCATTCTTTACCAGCCTGTAAACGCATAAACCGCAGGCTGCCGCCCTCCAAAAGCAGCCTGCACCCACCCGCAACTTCATTCATCATCACGAGGAAAACACCATGATTACGATTACCTCAAATGCCGCCGACCACATCCGCAATTTCATCGCCAAACGCGGCAAAGGCGAAGGCGTACGCATCGGCGTGAAAACCAGCGGCTGCTCCGGCATGGCCTACACGCTGGAATTTGTGGACGACATCCAGCCTGAAGACCAAGTGTTCGAGCAGGACGGCGTGAAAGTGTTTGTGGACCCGAAAAGTTTGGTTTACTTGGACGGCACGCAGGTGGACTTCGCCAAAGAGGGCTTGCAAGAGGGCTTTAAATTTGAGAACCCCAATGCAAAAGAAAGCTGCGGCTGCGGGGAAAGTTTCCACGTTTAAGCGCATGGGGATATAAAAGGCAGCCTGAAACGCCAAATCATCGTTTCAGGGCTGCCTTATTTGCGTGGATTGAATAGCTGGCTAAATCATCCAAACACCGCCCCCATCAAACCGTGCTGCATACGCCATCAAATTGAGACCTTTGCAAAAAAGCCTTTCCTTCGACAGCCGAAACCCAAACACAGGTT
>NZ_JAUMZV010000059.1 GCF_030527935.1 Kingella sp. (in: b-proteobacteria) | reverse complement strand
GGGAAAACGGTTGCCAGCAAAAGGGCAATGGTTTTTTTAAACATAATGAATCCTCGCAAAAAACAAAAACGAAAAGGTAGTGTCCTAAAAAGTATGCTGCACTACTGTTCCTGCCCCCGCTGGCGGGAGAGAGAACAGATTGCGGAGTTTTTACCCAATACTGCTTGCTATCAACCATAATCAAGTCAGCATACTTTTTAGGACACCACCAACGAAAAAATCCACAAAAATCCGTGTAGATGTTTGCGTTTTGGCTCTTTTGCGCGTGTGTCCAATTTGTGCCTGAATGTGGCTGAATGTGGCTGAATTAGACTGTATTGTGCAGGTATTGACTCTTTAATAATCAATTAGTTATAATTAAAAGACGCGTCTCATAATCCCTTGGTCGTGGGTTCGAACCCCACCCGACCCACCAAGATTTCATCGCGTGAATGCTTGTTCACGCGATTTTTTGTAACTCAATGCCCAACATCATGCGCCGATTATTGCTCCCATTTTTACTATTGCCCGCGCTTGCCTTTGCCGCGCCGCCCATGCCCGCCACGCCGCCATCATCGCCGAAAGAAACCATGCAACTGATTAAACACGATGCCAATTTATATCGCGTGGACGACAAACTCTACCGCAGCGAGCAGCTTAGCCACAACGACCTTGCCACCGTGCACCAGCTTGGCATTCGCAGCGTGGTCAATCTGCGCTATTTTAGGCGCAAGAAAAACCAAAAGGTTTTTGCCAACCGCCCCGATGTGGCGTTGATTAACCACCCCTTGCTCACTTGGCGCGTGCAGCCGCGCGATATTGCCCGCGTGTTATGGACGATTGAACAGCAGCAGCAAAAAGGCGCGGTGCTGGTGCATTGCTACCACGGCGCAGACCGCACGGGGACGATTGTGGCGATGTATCGTATTGTTTACCACGATATGCCGATTGCCGATGCGCTGGCAGAGATGAAGCACGAGCGGTTTGGCTACCACAGCATTTGGCGAAATTTGGAGCGGCTGTTTACCGAAGAGAAAGTGGCGCAGGTGAAAGCGGAGTTAGCGCGGCTGCGCGGTGGGTAGGATAACCAATCGTGCGTTATCAAAGGCAGCCTGAAAGCGGGGAAAGCGTTTTCAGGCTGCCTAATTTTTGCCCAATCGTTTTGTAACAAGCCAGCTATCTTCCAAACACACAGCACTAAGGCAGCCTGAAAACAGTGTTTCTCCATTTTCAGGCTGCCTATCACCCCCGCCCCAACAAAAAACCAGCCCACCGAAAGCCATTGCTCCCGATGGGCTAATCACTATCTACCAACAAACAGGCAAACTAACTCAACGCCACTTCCGTCATCAGCATCACCGTGGCAATCGCCAGCAATGCGCCAATCATCGGCAGCACAAATTTCACCCACTTGTTAAACGGAATATTCAGCATTTGCAGGGTAACCAGCACCAAGCCAGTTGGCGCAAGGAACAGCATCGCATATTGCCCCCACATATATGCGCTCACCACAATATGCCGTGGCACGCCCACCGTGTCCGCCAGCGGAGCCATAATCGGCATAGACAGCACCGCCAAGCCAGAAGAAGACGGCACAATCAAGCCCAAGAAGAAGAACACCACCAGTTGCGCCATAATAAACAAAGCGGGCGGCATACCTGTTACCAAATGGGTAGAAAAATCCAAAATGGTATCGGAAATCAAGCCTTCTTCCAGCACCATGTTCACGCCACGCGCCAAGCCGATAATCAGCGATACGCCCACCAGCTCAGACGCGCCTTTGGTAAACGAGTTCACAATATCTTGCTCGCGCAACCCCGACAAAATCATCACAAAAAACGCAATGGTTAAGAACGAAGCCGCCATTTGCGGGAACCACCAGCCGCGCGACATCACGCCCCACACCAAAATGGGGAACGCCGCCACAAACAGCACCAAAATCACTTTTTTGCGCCAGTCAAACGCCACTTCGCCTTCGGCTTTCACATCTTGCATATACAATTTGTAAAACTCTTCGCGGTCTTCATAAGTGTACGAGAAGCTGGGGTCGGCTTTGATTTTGTTGGTGTACCAGCGCAGGTAGGCAATCACGCAGCCTGTGCCCAGCACCAAGCCAATCGCGCGCGGCACAATGCCTTGCGTGAACACAATCCCCGCCGCGTTAGACGCAATCACCACCGAGAACGGGTTGATGGTGGAAAACGCCGTCCCCATCGATGAAGCCAAGAAAATCGCGCCCACGCATACAATGGAGTCATAGCCCAGCGATAAGAACACGGGCACCAAAATCGGATAGAACGCCACCGCTTCTTCTTCCATGCCGCAGGTTGTGCCGCCCAACGCCATCAACACGCACACCATAAACACAATCATAAATTCATTGCCTTTGCTGCGTTTGGACAGCGCGGTTAAGCCCGCGTTGAATGCGCCTGTTTTGTTGATGACGCCGATTAAGCCACCGAGCACAAAGATAAACGCCATCACGTCTGCGCCTTCAATCGTGCCGCGCACCATGCTTTCGGCAATGTCGCCCAAGCCTTTGGGGTGTTGCGGCACGCGCTGATAGCTGTTGGGAATGGCGATGGGTTTGCGAATCACGCCATCGGTGAAGTTTTTGAGTTCAATTTTGATGTTGAGTTTGTCCAAAGTTTCTTTGGTGGCGGGCATGGTGGTGTCTGCTTCGCCATGTTTTTTGATGACAAACACTTTTTCGGTTGAATTGTAGGTCAGTTTGGAATACGTACCAGAGGGGACTATCCATGTTGCACCCACGGCAATCACCATAATAATCAACAAAATGGTGAACGCGGAGGGGAAATGGAACGGTTTTTTTGCTTTCTTTTCCATCATAAGCTCCTTAACTTGCAGCGCGCGCTTTCAAACAACCAAAACGCTTACTGCATTTTGTTCAAACGTTGTGAAAAGGGGTCAAATTGTGAAGCGTAGAAAACAGCTTGGAATAAGAACCTGTATTCACTATTTTCATAGGCATCTTTTATGCCCTAAAAACGTGGCTACTGCGTTAAAAATGCGCGCAAGGTGTTCAACCTTGCTGTGCTTTTTGCCTTGTATCCACGCTTTTTATGTCATCAAATCTGCCTATGAAAATAGTGAATACAGGTTCTAAGATGAGCGATTTGGGCTGCTCAATTTTTTGAGATTTTAGACCTATTAGTCCACTCTGTCTTAATTTATGTCAATTTGTTTTAATTTATTCTCATTATTTGTTGGCATGGCTTTACATAATTTGCCATTCAGTAGCGCATTATTTGGCGTGGCGGATTTCCGATGTGATGCTATAAAAATCCCACGCGCCGCCAGGGAATCCTCGACACAGACCTGTATCTTTTTCTTCGGCAAGCACAAATTCTGTGCCATTCCATGCGTAGGTTTCGGTGGAAAAACAATCGCCCAAGCCACGCCCTTTTAAGCCAACGTTGAGTAAGCCGTTTTCGTAACCATCGCCCATATTGCCAAGCAAGCCGATATATTTTTTTACCGTTTTGCCTTTGCCATCGGTAAGGAAATAGTCATCCATGCCTTGATATGCGCCTCGCCCGCAGAATACGGATAACAGTGCGTTATCTTTATCAATTGGGTACAGCACCATGTTTTCCTTTTCGTCATCCACGTCCGCGCAATCGTAAGTATGGCTTTGCTCGTCTTTGGGCGAGGCGGCGTTGCGCACAGCAAGCAGTTGCGCCAGTAGGTTTTTATAGCCTTTGCTGCCGTATTTGATGATAACGGGCTTGGCAGGCAACACGGGCGGCACGGTAATAACGGGCTTGGGCGCAGCGGTAAGCACGGTTTTTTTCTCGTTGCCAATATGAATAAACGCACTGGGCGTGCCTTCGCGTTGCTGAAATTTATCGGCGTGCAGCAGGGTTACAGTTGCGCCTTTGTTGGATAGCGTCCACGTTTCATTTTGGTGTTGGAAAGTAACGCTTTGCCCGCGTTTTACGGCGGTAAGCAGGGCTTGGGTTTGTCTATCGCTTAATTTGCCATACCCCGAATTTTTGTCCAAGGTAACTTGCCCATGCGACTTGCCGTCAATCAACAATTCTGCGCTGGACAATTCTTTTTCGCTAATCAGATAAGCATCGCCCTCAATCGGCGTGTTTTCGCCTGCGGCGCGGGTAAACAGCACGCTCACGGGCTTATCGCTGCCTAGCTCTGAATAGCCTGCGATGAGGCAAGTGCCTGTGTTGTCGCATCCCATTTGCCAATCTTCTTCTATTTGCCACGCGCCTTTGATGGGGGCGGCGTGCAACATTGTGGTGGCAAATGCGGCGGCTAGCAGACTCAAACGAATGGCGTGTTTCATCATTATTCCTTTCATTTTGGATAACGCGAGAGAGTTTGTAAATAAAGGTTAGGATGGGTTAATTATAGCGCGGTTTTAGCTCCGCAGCTACGCTACGCGGGCTGCATTGGGCGATAGAGGCAGCCTGAAAACTGTTGTCCCGCTATAATGCGCTTTTCAGACTGCCTTATCATTTTCAGACTGCCTCAAATCATTCTACTCATCCATCCAAAGGCAGCCTGAAACCCATCCCACAAAGGACTTCCCCATGCAAACGCAAAAAATCATCCAACACATCGTAAACTGGCTGCGCGATTACGCCGCCCAAGCCCGCTCCCAAGGTTTTGTGGTGGGCGTGTCGGGCGGCATTGATTCTGCCGTGGTCTCCACGCTGTGCGCCCAAACCGCGCTGCCCACGCTGCTGCTCAATATGCCCATCCGCCAAAAGATTGACCAATTTGACCGCGCCGCTGAACACATCGCCGCGCTGGTTGCCCAATATGCCAACGCACGCGGCGAAACCGTGGATTTAACCCCCACCTTTGAGCAATTTGAACGCACCGTGCTTTCAGGCAGCCTGAAAAGCCCCAATCAAGATTTAGCCCTAGCCAACACCCGCTCGCGCCTGCGCATGACCACGCTGTATTACTACGGGCAAATCAACGGCTTGCTGGTGGCGGGCACGGGCAACAAAGTGGAAGACTTTGGCGTGGGTTTTTTCACCAAATACGGCGATGGCGGCGTGGACATCAGCCCGATTGCCGATTTACTCAAAACGCAAGTATATGAAATCGCAAAAAAATTAAACATTGCCCCATCCATCCAAACCGCCGCGCCCACTGATGGGCTGTGGGACGGCGAGCGCACCGATGAGCAACAAATGGGCGCAAGCTACCCCGAATTGGAACGCGCGATGGCGCAATTTGAACGCGGCATCACGCGCGATGCGCTATCAGGGCGCGAGCAAGAAGTGTTTGATATTTTTGTGAAACTCAACCGCGCCACGCAGCATAAAATCCAACCCATCCCCGTTTGCACCATCCCCAAAGAATTGCTATGAAACCCCAGCCCAAAATCATCTTTTTTGATATTGACGAAACGCTGTACATCAATCGCGGTAAAAAATATGTGCCCGAAAGTGCCAAAACCGCGCTGAAATTGTTGAAACAAAAAGGCATCATCACCGCCATCGCCACAGGGCGCACCATCCCCATTATTCCGCCCAAAATCATTGAATTGATTGAAGAATGCGGTATAGACATGATAGTCTCGCTCAACGGGCAATATGTGGAATACCAAGGCAAAGCCCTTGCCGCGTTTCCATTGGACAACGCGCTGCTTGCCCAGTTTTCAGGCTACCTAACCGCGCACGGCATCGCCCACGCGTTTGCCACGCGCGAAGGCTTGTTTGCTATCGCCGAAAACCACTATCTGCAAGACGCACTCAACGCGCTGGGCATCCGTTATTACCGCGACCCCGAAGCCTGCGGGCAATACGCCACCTATCAAATGCTTGCGTTTTACCCCGCCGAGCAAGATAACGAAGTTGCCGCGCTGTTGCCGCCCACGCTGCAAACGATACGCTGGCATCCCAGCGGTGTGGACATTTTGGATAAAGCGGGCTCAAAAGCGCGGGGCATTGCCGCCGTGTTAGACAAATTGGGCATCAGCCTTGCCGACAGCATGGCGTTTGGCGATGGCGCGAACGATGTGGAAATGATAAAAGCCGTGGGCTTTGGTGTGGCAATGGGCAACGCCATCCCTGCGCTTAAAGCCGTTGCCGATTATGTTTGCCCCAGCATTGATGAAGACGGCATCTATCGCGGCTTGGTGGAATTGGGCGTGATTGAAGCAGCATAGCGGCAGCAAGAACATGGTTTCAGGCTGCCTATGCGTAACGCCCTGAGGCAGCCTGAAACCGGAATGGAGCGGCGACGGCTCGTCGCCAAATGCTGATAAGATAAGGCTGAAACCAAGTCGGCGAGCCGCCGACGCTCCACCGCTCGCAGGTTGGACAAAGTTTTCAGGCTGCCCAAACACCCGAATTAAATCTTTTAATCAAAATCAACCGCAATCTAAAATACAATAGCGAAACTTTATTATCCGAATCCCGAAAGGAACGCATCATGAAACAAATCCAAGCAGACGTTGTAGTGATTGGCGGCGGCACGGCAGGCATGGGCGCATACCGCAATGCCCTGTTGCACACGCCCAATGTTTATCTGATTGAAGGCAACGTATTCGGCACCACCTGCGCGCGCGTGGGCTGCATGCCCTCCAAGCTGATGATTGCCGCCGCCGAAGCGCGGCACCACGCGCTGCACACCGACCCGTTCGGCGTGCATTTGGACAAATCGTCCGTGCGCGTGGACGGTGCGGAAGTGATGAACCGCGTGAAATCCGAGCGCGACCGTTTCGTCGGCTTTGTGGTGGAAGACGTGATGGCGTGGGACGAAAGCAAACGCATCATGGGACACGCCAAATTTATCGACGAGCACACCGTCCAAGTGGACGATCACACGCAAATCCGCGCCGACCGCATCGTTATCGCCACCGGTTCGCGCCCCGTGGTGTTCCCACAATGGCAGGCCTTGGGCGACAAACTGATTGTGAACGACGACGTGTTCTCGTGGGACACGCTGCCTGAAAGCGTTGCCGTGTTCGGGCCGGGCGTGATTGGCTTGGAGCTGGGTCAGGCGCTGAGCCGCTTGGGTGTGCGCGTGGAAATCTTCGGCTTGGGCGGCTTGCTCGGTGGCATTTCCGACCCTGTGGTGCTGCAAGAAGCCGTTGAAATTTTTGGCGCGGAGATGACGCTGCATTTGGATGCCCAAACCGAAACGCAATTAACCGCCGAGGGCAAAGTGCAGGTGCGCTGGACGCAAGAGGGCGAGCGCGGCACGTTCACGGCGGATTATCTGCTGGCGGCAACAGGCCGCCGCCCGAATGTGGACAATTTGGGCTTGGAAAACCTGCCCATTGAGCTGGACGCGCGCGGCGTGCCCGTTGCCGACCCGCACACCATGCAAACCAGCATCCCGCATATTTTCATCGCGGGCGACGCGTCCAACCAACTGCCGCTGCTGCACGAAGCTGCCGACCAAGGCAAAATCGCGGGCGACAACGCGGGGCGTTTCCCCAACGTGCAAGCAGGCTTGCGCCGCAGCCTGCTGGGCGTGGTGTTCACCCATCCGCAAATCGCAACGGTGGGCGCGCGTTTTGCCACGTTGCAAGCGCAGTATGGCGAGCGTTTTGAGCGCGATGTGGTTATCGGGCAAGTGTCGTTCCGCAACCAAGGGCGCAGCCGCGTGATGCTGGTGAACAAAGGGGTGTTGCGCGTGTATGCCGACAAGGCGACGGGGCGGCTGCTGGGCGCGGAAGCGATTGGACCTGCGGTGGAACACTTGGCGCACCTGCTGGCTTGGGCGCACCAAATGCACATGACCATTCCGCAAATGCTGGAAATGCCGTTCTATCATCCCGTGATTGAAGAGGGCTTGCGCACGGCGTTGCGTGATGTGGCGGGGAAGTTGGCGAATTGATGTAAGCAAACAATTAGGCAGCCTGAAAATGGGTAAACACCGTTTTCAGGCTGCCTTTTATGATGGCTGAATGGGACAGCGGATGGTTGGGCTGCGGTATAGGCTTGCCACAGTTCTTGCGGATTAAGTCGTTTGCCACCTTCAAATTGTCTGCCGCAGGCATGGCATTTATAGCGTTGTTTACCGTTTCGGCTACCGTTTTTTTTGACCTGTTTTAAGCCACAGAAAAAGCATTTTTTGTGTTCAAAGGTTTTAACTCCGTTTAAAACCTTATAGGATAAGGTTTCTAGCGGGTTTTAGCCTCCATTTTGTCCTATATGCCACATTTCACTTTCAGGCTGCCTTTTGTTTATATGATGCAGCCTGAAAACGGATTTAGTCTTCCAACCAAAAGGGGTTATGCCCGCAGCGTGTGTATTCGTTTTGTTCGGCGACTAGGATGTCTAGGGCGAGGCTGGCTAGGTCGTCGGCGATGGGGTCGGCGTGGCGTTGTTGGCTGTGGAGAAAGACTTTGCGGTAGTGGTGGCACTTGCCGCAGCATTCGGCGCGCGCGCCTTGGTAAACGGGCGGAGCTGCGGGGTCGTCTATTTGCTGGTGGGAGATGGCGGATTGGTCGTTGCAGTAGGTGCATTTGGCGCGTAGGGCGTTCCATTGGCTGTTGCACAGGGCGCAGTGTTGGTAGCGCAGTCCGTCCCAGTCGCCGCCGCTTAGGATGATGGAGGCGATGGCTTCGCTGCCGCAGTGTGGGCAGTGGGCGCGGTCGTCTTGCGGGGGGATGGTGTCGTCGCTTTGCTGTTGGGCTTGGGCGGTGTAGGCGACTTGTAGGGCGGCGTGTAGCCAGATTTGGTAGGGTTTTTCTTGCTCGGAGGCGGTGCCTTGCAAGACGCGCGTGGCAAGGGCGATGAGCTCGGCTTCGGGCAGTTGCAGCAGGGTGGTTAGGGTGGTTTGGATGCTGGGGGCTAGGGTGGGGGCGATGTGGTGGATGATGGTGTGCAGGCTGCTGATGGTGTGCGGGGGGAGGGTGGGTTGAAGTTTGCTGCGCTCGTTTTCAGGCTGCCTTGGGTATTGGTCTAGGGCGTGTTGCTGGGCTTGGGCGAGGTTTGCCATGATGGTGAGGTAGTCGTGCCATGAGGAGGGGTCTTGTTGGGCAAGCTCTTGGAAGCGGGCGGCGCGTTGGGCGAATAGGTCGGCTTTGGGGGGGATGTAGAAGGGTTTGTAGAAGAAGGGTTTGTTTTGGATTTGTTCGGGGGTCATGGGGGAGTCCTTGTGTGTGGGGGTGGGGTTTCAGGCTGCCTGTTAATGCTGGGTGGGCATTTCGTCAAACGGGGTAATTTTGCCGTTGGTTACGCGATAAAGGTAGTCGGACACGCGATAGGGCGATTGTTCGGCAATCTCGGTGGCTATTTCGCGCATCAGGGCGATGGCGGCTTCATCATCAACAGGGCAGGCGAGCAAGGCATCGCGGGCGGGCACAGCGCAAATGCAGTCGTGGGCAAAGGGCAGCTCGGCGGCATCCAGCAAGTTGTTCACGCAAAGCAGCAGGCTGGCGTTGTATGTGCCATCCAGCTCAAACAGCACCACGGCGCTGTCGTCTAGCTGCTGTAAGCTGATATTGCCGTCGATGTAGTCCAAGAAATTCTGCGCGGCAAGCGTGAATAAGTCTTCTGTGGTGATTTGCTGTTCGGTTAAATCTTTTTCGGTGAGATAGCGCATACTTTCGTTCAGGTCTAGCACATAGTTCAACACCAAATCGCCTGCTATCGGCGCGTGTAGCAAGCCGTCGTCTGTGTCGGCATCGGGGTAGGCTTGCCGCATTTGTGCGCGGTATTGCGCCATCCATTCGTGGTTTTTGATAACGGGGAAAATATGGGCTTTGATGTCGCCTTGTGGGTTGCCGTTAAACGCTTCTGTTAAACCTGCGAAGGTGTGGGCAACGATTTCGTCTAAATCTTCGGGATTTTGGCGATAGATGGCGTAGAAGTTGCCCAAATAGCCCGCCATCGTGCCACCTTGTCCATTGGGCAGGCGGATGGTGGTTTGTTCCATATCGTTGCCCCATTCTATTTCTACGGGCTGCCCGAGCTGTTGGCTGGCGTAGTCGGCGTAGTAGGTTACAAAGGCTTTCCAGTCCATGAGTTGCTGGTTGCCAAATAGTTTGCTGAAAAAAGGCATGATGCGTTCCTTGTGGATGATGGGGCAGCCTGAAACGGATGAGCTAGGCTGTGATGTACTGCGGATGCGTGTAAATAGTGAATTTTTCGGGCTTGGCAAAACCGATTAGGGTGATGTGGGTTTGCTCGGCGATTTGGGCGGCAAGCGCGGTGGCGGCGGACACGGCGACTATGGTGTGGATGCCGATGCTGGCGGCTTTGGCTATCATTTCGTAGCTGGCGCGGCTGGATAGCAGCAACCAGCCTTGTTGGGGGTTGGCTTGCTGTTGCACGAGATGCCCGATGAGTTTATCCAAGGCGTTGTGTCGCCCGATGTCTTCGTAGCTGGCTTGAATTTGGCTGCCGACCACCCACGCGGCGGCGTGTAGGCTGCCTGTTTGCTGGCGCAGCGGCTGGTGTTGGTTAAACTGTGCAAGGGCTTGGCTGATGTGGGCGGCTTGGGTTTTCAGGCTGCGTGCTACGGGGGCGATGCAGGGCTGGGCGGCGGCTAGGCTGTCTATGCCGCAAAGCCCGCAGCCTGTGCGCCCGTTGAGCGTGCGGCGGCGTTGTTTGAGAGAAGCAAAGCATTCGCTGGCGATGGTTAGGCGGGCTTCTATGCCGTGCGGTGTGTGGATGATTTCGCTGTCGTAGAGCTGGCTGGGGCGTTGCAGGATGCCTTCGCTGATGCTGAACCCGAGCGCGAGCTGGGGGATGTCTTGCGGGGTTGCCATCAGGACGGCGTGGGAGATGCCGTTGTACACAAGGGCGATGGGGGCTTCTTGCGCTAGGGTGTCTTCGGCGGGGGATAGGGCGTGGGCGTGGTAGCGGGTGATGGGGCGGGTTTGGATGGGGGCGGTTTCGGTGGGCATGATTGGGCAGCCTGAAAAGGGGTTTGGTGGATATTGGGATGATGGGATGGGGGGATGCTTGTTTTCAGGCTGCCTATGCTGTTTGCGGGATTGGATGGCGATAGGGCAGCCTGAAACGGCTATTCCGTAAAGCTAAAATGGCATTGGCTGTGCTTTGGCAAACATGAGTGATGCGATTACCTTTGCGCCTTATCGCGGCGCGGGCGACTTACTTTCTTTGCTTCGCCAAAGTG
>NZ_JAUMZV010000058.1 GCF_030527935.1 Kingella sp. (in: b-proteobacteria) | reverse complement strand
AGGGGAAATTCTAACTTAATGTGAATTTCCTGAGTTATCTAGGACAGCCCCAAAATTTTTCCACCCCCTTTGTTAAAAATTGATAAAAATCATTTACAATCCAGCACACCATTCGTTTACGTTTTGCCCGCCCCACCGCGCGTAAAACTTTCTTTAATCTCATCTCACACTCAGGACTTCTTATGACAGGACATCTCGGTTTCCCCATAGAAACGGTTGCCGTTTTCATCATCTTATCGGTTGGCGCGATTGCGATTGACCTTTTTGCCCACAGAGACGACAAGCCCATGTCGCTCAAAAGTGCCACCATGTGGTCTTTATTTTGGGTGTTTGTGTCTATTTTGTTTGGCTTTTATTTGTGGATACACCACGGCAGCGAAGTGGCGAGCTTGTTCTTCACGGGCTACATGCTGGAAAAGGTGTTATCCGTAGACAATTTGTTTCTCATGATGGCGGTGTTTGCATGGTTTAAAGTGCCCGAGGGGCTGCGCCATCGCGTGCTGTATTGGGGCATCATCGGCGCGATTATTTTCCGCATGATTTTTGTGGCGATTGGCGCGGGCTTGCTGGCGTTAAGCTCTTGGGTGGAATTGCTTTTTGCTGCTGCGGTGTTCTATTCCGCCGTGGTGATGCTGAACCAAAAAGAAGAGGAAGAAGCCACCGAAGATTATTCCGACCACTTGGCGTACCGCTGGGTGCATAAATTCTTCCCCGTGTTCCCGCGCTTGTATGGGCACAATTTCTTTTTGAACGCGGAAGAATTAGCCAAAGCGCAAGCCGATAGCCCTGAAACGCATTTGGAATTGGCAGGCGAAGATGTGAAACACCCCGAAAACAGCCATCCACACGCGATGAAAAAAGGGCAATGGGTGGCAACACCGCTGTTTTTATGCTTGGCGGTGATTGAATTGTCGGATGTGATGTTTGCGTTTGACAGCGTGCCTGCGGTGATTGCGGTGTCCAAAGAGCCGCTGATTGTGTATAGCGCGATGATGTTTGCCATTTTGGGCTTGCGGACGCTGTATTTTGTGCTGGAAGCGTTGAAAGCCTATTTGGTGCATTTGGAAAAAGCGGTGATTGTGTTGCTGTTTTTCATCGCGTTTAAGCTGGCGTTGTCGGCAACCAATCATATGTTCCACCACGGCTGGGATATTTCGCCCAATGCTTCGTTGGTTGTGGTACTGGTGGTGCTGGCGGCGGGCGTGGCGGCTTCGTTTTTGTTCCCTGAAAAGGAAGAAGCGGCGGCTGAACCTGCAGCGGCGCAGTCGGTTGCACCAGCGGCGGAACAAGCCGTTGAGCAGCCTGAAACCGCGCAAACGGCAGAGCAAGCGGTTGCGCCATCTGGCGAAGCAGCATCTGCTGAAACGGCTTCCAATGCTGGCGACAACAGCGCAAACGATTAACCTAATTCACTTTCAGGCAGCCTGAAAGTAGTATGGGGCTGCTTACAATTGGTGTTGCGGTGGCTTTTACGCCATAAAACGGCATATGCCACGTTGAAAATACTCGCCTATGGAGGGCATAGGCTCGCATTTTCGCCTTGCATCCGCCATTTTCTGACGCAAAATCCGCTTCGCAAACCCATTGTAAACAGCTCCTAGGCAGCCTGAAAATGTATAAAACACGCATCGTGTTTCGTTCGTTTTCAGGCTGCCTTTTATACCCCGCACAGATGGGCAGCCTGAAACCCATCTATCCAATCAACCCTGTTCATTCACCAAAGGAAAAACCATGGCAGTTACATTAAGCAAAGGTCAAAACGTTTCATTAAGCAAAACCGACCCGCTGTTAAAACACATTCTTATCGGCTTGGGCTGGGATGCGCGCAGCAGCGATGGGCAAGATTTTGACTTAGATGCCAGCGTGTTTATGACGGCAGACAACGGCAAAGTGCCGTCTGATGATTATTTTGTGTTCTACAACCAGCTCAAATCGCCCTGCGGCTCGGTGCAACACACGGGCGACAACCTAACGGGCGACGGCGATGGCGACGATGAAAGCGTTATCGTGGAATTGGAAAAAGTGCCCGCCAACATCAAATCGCTGTTTGTTACCGTAACCATCCACGATGCCGAAACGCGCCGCCAAAACTTCGGGCAAGTGAGCAACGCCTTTGTGCGCTTGGTGAACCACGAAACAGGACAAGAAGTGCTGCGCTTTGATTTATCCGAAGATTACAGCACCGAAACCGCAATGGTGTTCGGCGAAGTGTATCGCCACAACGGCGATTGGAAATTCCGCGCCATCGGGCAAGGCTACGCAGGCGGGCTGCTGGCGTTGTGTAACCAATATGGTGTAAGCGTGGGCTAACGCGCGATAGGCAGCCTGAAATGGATTTTTCGTTTAGCAAACCCGCGCCTGATTTGGGGCAAGAATATGGCAAGCATCGCTTGGCGTTTTTCAGGCTGCTTTTGTTGGCTAATCTCGTTTGTTTGGCAGTGTTGTTAGCGGGGTTTGATGAAGACGGTATCAATAGCACTACCCTGTCGCTCGCCGCTTTATGGTTGCTGTGGACGCTGTACTACCTTGCCAGTTGGTACAAAAACCGCATCATCTTGCACCACAACGGCATCATCCTGCGCCGCCTGCTGTTATCCGATAAAACATTCTATTTCCAGCCCGATATGCGCGTATTTGTGCGAAAATGGCAGTATGGCATTGTTTTCTTATCGCGCTTTGCCACTTCCTGCACACAAATTCGTCTCTATACCCCAAATGGTGACAAGCTCAAACTCTCATCAAGCTGGAAACCCCCAGAGCGCGTGTTAGCCGTATTGCGACAATATCAGCTTATCCACACCCTGCCCAATTTGCGCGAAGCCTACGACAACGGGGAAACGCTAGATTTTGGCGGCGTGCAACTTAATCACGCAGGCATTTGGATTAAGCGCAAGTTTTACAGCCTGCAAGAATACACACCCAAAATCAAAAACGGCAGCTTGTATTTGCACAAAATCAAAACCAACGGCAAAAGCAAATGGCGAGCCGCTGCCGATGTATCGCTGGCAGACATTTGCGAAGTGGAAATTGTGCTGGATTGGATAGGCTTTCAAGGCGCAGATTTAAACCAATACACCACCGAGCAGTACAAATTCAACCCTTTCTTTTAAGCGCAACCGCGTTTCAGGCTGCCTTTCACCCCCAAGGAGCAAACCATGAACATGAAAACACTCTACACCCTGTCCCTAACCCTGCTGCTTGCCGCTTGCGGTGGCGAAAAACAAACCGCCAACGCGCCCACCGAAACCGTTACCCCCAACGCGGAGCAAAATCAGCAAGCCGAAAAAATAGCGCAGCAAGCCGAGCAGGAAGCGGCGCAATCGGCAAGCGAAGCGATGGAGCAAGCAGGCAAAGCCGCCGAAGTGGCAACCGAGCAAGCAGGCAAGGCGATGGAACACGCGGGCGAAGCAGCAAAAATCGCCACCCAGCAAGCGATGCAACAAGCCAGCGAAGCCGCCACCCAAGCCATGCAGCAAGCCAGCGAAGCGGCAACCCAAGCGATGCAAAAAGCAGAAAAAATCAAGCAAAACGGCATGGCAACCGCCAAGAAAATGAAAGAATCCGCCACCCAACACGCTGAGCAAGTGAAACAACAAGCCGAGAAAATCAAGCAAAACAGCCAAAACGCGGCGGAAAAAATCAAAGAAAACGTGCCATCCAAATAGCGATAATCTCGTTTTCAGGCTGCCTTAAATTCGCTTGCTATGCCTGATGGCTCAGCATAGGCAGCCTGAAAATCCCTTTTCTTCAACCCCACTCATAGGAGTAACAACATGGCAATTAGTTTGCAAAAAGGCGGTAACGTTAGTTTAAGCAAAGAAGCCCCCGGTTTAACCAAAATGCTGATTGGCTTAGGCTGGGATGTGCGCGCCACCGATGGCGCAGATTTTGACTTGGACGGCAGCGCGTTCTTGCTCAACGCCAGCGGCAAAGTGCGCTCCGATGCCGATTTTATTTTCTACAACCAGCCCAAATCCGACAACGGTGCAGTCGCACACCAAGGCGATAACCGCACAGGCGCGGGCGAAGGCGATGATGAAGTGATTGAAGTGAACCTATCTGCCGTGCCCGCCGATGTGGACAAAATCGCCATCACCGTAACCATCCACGATGCCGATGCCCGCAAGCAAAACTTTGGGCAAGTGTCCAGCGCGTTTATCCGCTGCGTGAACGCCGATAGCAATGTAGAAATCGCCCGCTTTGATTTGTCGGAAGATGCTTCGGTGGAAACCGCGATGATTTTTGGCGAAATCTACCGCCACAATGGCGAGTGGAAATTTAAAGCGATTGGCCAAGGCTTTAAAGGCGGATTGGGCGCGTTGGCGCAGCATTTTGGCGTGAATGTTTAAGCCATAGACAACCCAAAATAGGCAGCCTGAAACGCGCAACACCCATTTTCAGGCTGCCCTACCCCACCAATCCACAAGGAAACCACCATGCCCACCTTTACCATAACAGGCAATGAAGACCCTTTTCTCCACGTTTCGCTGCGCCAAGGCGAACGCATTTCCTGCGAAAGCGATGCGATGGTGATGATGGAAAGCAATTTGGATTTGCAAAGCAGAATGCAAGGCGGCTTTTTGAGCGCGTTGGCACGGCGTTTAGCCAATGGCGAGAGCTTTTTCCAGCAACACATCACCGCCACGCGCGGCGATGGCGATTGCCTGCTTGCGCCGATGATGAACGGCGGCATTGAAGTGCTGGACGTGGGCGCGGTGCAATACAAAATATCAGACGGCGCATACATGGCGGCAACCGCCGATGTTGCCGTAACCGCGCAAATGCAGCAGCTTGGCGCGGCGATGTTTGCCAGCACAGGCGGCTTTTTTATCGGGCAAACATCGGGCAAAGGGCAAGTTGCCGTGTGCGGCTTTGGCACGCTGTTCACGCTAGACGTTACCCCCGACAACCCGATTGCGGTGGACAACGGACACGTTGTCGCATGGGACAGCAGCTTGTCCTACAAAATCTCGCTCACCACAGGGCAAGACCGTGGCTTGCTGGGCAATATTGTGAACAGTATCACCAGCGGCGAAGGCGTGGTTTTGAAGTTCTCGGGCAGGGGCAAAGTGGTAATTTGCTCGCGCCATTTGAAACGCTTTGCGGGCTGGGTCGCCAGCCAACGCGCGGGTTGATGGCTGTTTCGCCCTATCTAGTAGGCAGCCTGAAAACAATTAGGGCAGCCTGAAACCCCAACTCAACTACATTTTTTCACCCCCTAAACAAAGGAAACCATCATGGCAGTGAATTTGCAAAAAGGACAAAAAATCTCTTTGGAAAAAGAAGCAGGCGCGAAGCTCAACTCGGTTGTTATGGGCTTGGGCTGGGATGCCGCGAAAAAAGGCGGCTTTTTGTCCAGCCTATTTGGAGGCGGCAGCGGCGAGATTGATTTAGACGCATCGTGCTTTATGTTTAACGAACAAAATCAACTGGTGGATTTGGTGTTCTTCAACCATCTGCACAGCGAAGATGGCTCCATCCAACACAGCGGCGACAACCGCACAGGCGATGGCGATGGCGACGACGAACAAATCGCCGTTGCGCTCAACCGCGTGCCCGCGCACATCAAATCGCTGGTGTTTACCGTGAGCAACTACACAGGGCAAGATTTCAGCAAAGTGGAAAACGCCTTTTGCCGCCTGATTAACGGCGACAACGGGCAAGAAATCGCGCGTTACGACCTATCGGCGCAAGGCAACCACACCGCGCAAATCATGGCAAAAGTGTATCGCCACAACGGCGAATGGAAAATGCACGCCATCGGCGAAAACAGCCAAGGCGCAACGCCCGATAAAATCATTCCCAAAATTTTGCCGCATTTGTAAAGCCAATCAGGCAGCCTGAAAACCATCTTTATAGTGAAATAAATCAAGAAATATCTCATTCAATCGGTACGTAGAGTGTGTGAACTTGTTCACGCACCGTTTAGCCAAGCCAAATGGTGCGTGGCAAAGCCACACACCCTACTCATGCCGTTTTTATTTTGGCTTACTATAAAATGCTGTTTTGGCTTTTCAGGCTGCCTATGCCCCCTATTCCACTATTCACTTCATCACACAGGAGCAGCCATGCGCCGATTACCCGTTTACCTACTCGTTGATACATCAGGCTCCATGCACGGCGAAGCCATAGAAGCCGTGCGCAATGGGCTGCAAGTATTGATTTCCGCCCTGCGCCAAGACCCCTACGCGCTGGAAACCGCCTATTTATCCGTGATTACCTTTAACAGCAGCGCGCAACAAATCACGCCCTTAACCGAATTGATGAATTTCCAAGTGCCCGACATCCAAGCCAGCGGCACAACCGCCATGGGCGAAGCCCTAACCCTGCTTGCCGATTGCATCAAGCGCGAAGTGGTGCAAGGCAGCGCGGAAGTGAAAGGCGACTGGAAGCCCGTGGTGTTCCTGCTTTCCGATGGCGCGCCCACCGACAGCATCAGCAAGGGCATTGAAGCGTTGAAATCGGTGAAAATTGGCACGTTTGTTGCCTGCGCGGCGGGCGCGTCTGCCGACAGCAACACGCTGAAACAAATCACCGAAATCGTGGTATCGCTGGATACAGCGGATGCCAATTCCATCAAAGCCTACTTTAAATGGGTGTCGGCTTCTATTTCGGTGTCCAGCCAAAAAATTGAAAATGGCGGCAAGGAAGTGAGCGGCTTGGATGAGCTTCCCCCACCCCCGCCTGAATTGAATGTGGTGCTTTGAGTGTAACAAGGCTTTTATGGTTTTCAGGCTGCCTTGGGGCGCATCGCCATCGTATCCCCAAAGGCAGCCTGAAAACGCAAAACGATGCTATACCGCGCTCAATAGGGCGCAAGTAGGGTGAATTGAATGGGATGCTGTAATTAAGGTTTTTTCAGGCTGCCTTTGTTGGCCAATATGATGCCATGCATACAAAGGCAGCCTGAAAACATAAAATGCTCGCCACGAAGAGCGGGCGGCTCATTTTTCAGCAACCGAAAGCGTGGGTATGGCGGCGCAACGCCATGCAACGGCAAAATCCACAGCCACCTTTCAGGCAGCCTGAAACGCATTAAAAGGACAACAACATGGCAATCTCGTTAAAAAAAGGACAAGGCGTAAACCTGCGCAAAGACACGGGCTTCAACCTTTCGCGGCTCAAAATCGGCTTGGGCTGGAGTGTGGTCAATAGCCATCCCGAGTACGATTTGGACGCGGTGGCTTTTGTGTTAGACAGCGCGGGCAAGGTGCGCAATTTGGGCAAACTGGGCGACAACGGCAAGCCCACGCTGGTGGGCGGCGATGTGGTGTTTTACAACTCGCTGGTGCACCCCAGCGGCAAAATTCGTTTGAGTGGCGACAGCCGAACAGGCTCGGGCAGCGATGATGACGATGAAACCATTGAAGTGGATTTGGATAATTTGCCGCGCGAATACGCTGCGATTGTGTTTGCCGTGGTGATTTTTAAAGGCAAAGAGCGCGGGCAGTCGTTTGCGGGGGTAAACAAAGCCCACATCCGCGCTTTGGATGCCAACGGGCGCGAAATTTGCCGCTACGAAATCGGCGGCGATGCCCAAAACGCGCCCCATTGCGCCATGACCTTTGCCCGCGCCGAACGCGATGCGCAGGGCGAATGGGTGTTCCGCGCGGTGGGCGAGTTTGCCCAAACCGACCGCTTTGTGGACTTGCTGCGCGCAAGCTATATGCCGTATTAACCTATTTTCAGGCTGCCCCTTTGCTATTGATTATGAACAAGGAAACACTATGTCTAACCGCCGACTGCTTACCTACATTTGCATTGACACATCAGGCTCTATGCGCGGCGAGCCGATAGAAGCCGTGAACTCTGGCTTGCACGCGCTGATGTCGTCGCTGCGCCAAAACCCCTATGCGCTGGAAAGCGTGCATTTGAGCATCACCACGTTTGACAGCCAAATCCAAACCGTGCTGCCGCTCACGCCGTTGGAGCAAGTGGTGCTGCCCGAAATCGTTTGCCCCGAAAGCGGCGCAACCTTTCTGGGCGGCGTGTTGGAGCACATTGTTGCCGCCGTTAAACGCGACCGCATCATGGGCACAGCCCAGCAAAAAGGCGACTGGCGACCGATTTTAATCGTGCTCACCGATGGCAAGCCCACCGACCTGTTGGCATACAGCGAAGTGCTGCCCGAAATCAAAAAGCTCGGCTTTGGCAACATCGTCGCTTGCGCGGCGGGGCCCAAAGCCGATGCCAGCTATTTAAAACAGCTCACCGACAACGTGGTTTCGCTGGACACCATGGACGCGGCTTCGTTCGCCAAATTTTTCCAATGGGTGTCCGCCGCCGTTGCCCAAAGCAGCGTGAGCGTGGGCAGCCCCGCAGGCGCAAGCGAATTGCCCCCACCGCCGCCTGAAATCAATGTGGTGTTGTGAGCCGATAGATTAGGTAGCCTGAAAATGGTTAAAACCCGTTTTCAGGCTGCCTTTAACCATCGCGTGTTAGCCCTAGCTTCATTATCCAGCAACCCCAAGGTAGCCTGAAACCCTATCTCCCAGTTTCAGGCTGCCTTATCTTTTGCCAGACCACGCCGCGCATCGCGGCGTACCCACGCGGGGAACGTTTGCCGCAGTCCCACCCTTCCCGCCCGCTCCCCAACGTGTACCGTTGCACCCACCCCACAAACCACCATCGCAAATGCAAATCCTTACTATTTAGCTTGGAAATTTCCCCGCCACCCGCTATCATTTACACCTTTTCACATTCTCGCTGTATTTGTAAACACACACAAAGGAATCCCCAAATGAAAACTCGCTTTACCCTAGCCATGCTGCCGCTTGCCCTTGCCAGCACATTTGCCCAAGCAGACGACACCGCCGCACCGCAAGACGGCGGCGAATTGCAAACCGTGTATGTAACCGCGCAACGCCAGTTGCAACAATCGCTGGGCGTATCCAAAATCACCGCGCAAGATTTGGAGCACCGCCCCGCTGTCAACGACATTTCCGACATCGTGCGCACCATGCCGGGGGTAAACCTAACGGGCAACACCGCATCGGGCGAGCGTGGCAACAAACGCCAAATTGACATTCGCGGCATGGGGCCTGAAAACACGCTGATTTTGATTGACGGCCGCCCCGTAACTTCGCGCAACGCCGAGCGTTATAGCTGGCGCGGCGAGCGCAACACGCGCGGCGACAGCAACTGGGTGCCTGTTGAAGACATTGAATCCATTAGCGTTTTGCGCGGGCCAGCGGCAGCGCGGTATGGCTCGGGCGCGGCGGGCGGCGTGGTTAATATCGTTACCAAGAAAGTCAGCACCGAATGGCATGGCGCGTTGGATTTTTACACCAATCAGCCGCAAGACAGCAAAGAAGGCAAAACCAACCGCATTGGCTTTAATGTGAGCGGACCGATTATTCAAGACAAGCTGGGCATTCGCATCTATGGCAGCCTGAATAAAACCGATGCCGATGCTGCCGACATCAACACCGCCACCGTAACCACCACGCGGCGCGGCGGGCGCACCGTAACCAGCACCAGCTTGGGCGCAGGGCGCGATGGCGTGAAAAACCGCGACATCGCCGCGCGCGTGGCATGGCGCATCACGCCCGAACAAACGCTGACGCTGGATAGTTCATACAGCCGCCAAGGCAATATCTACGCGGGCGACAACCAAAACAACAACCCCAATGCGTTCACCGAATCGCTGTATGGCTCAGAAACCGTGCGTTTAACCCGCATCAGCAACGCGCTCACCCACGAAGGCTATTGGAGCTGGGGCGACACCAAAGTGGTGGCGCAAATTGACCGCACCGAAAATCATCACTTGGTGGAAGGCTTAATGGGCGGCCTCGAAGGGCAATACCAATCGCCCAAAACCTTTACCGATAGCACGCTCAACACCCGCCGCCTGTTTGGCGAAGCCAATATCCCGTTTAAACTGGGCGGCGACCATGTCGTAACCCTAGGCGCGGAATACAACCACGACCGCCTAAACGACAAAGGCTCTATGGTGCAAGGCTTCTCCGACCAAGGGCGCACCGACCGCTTTGCAGGCATCGGCACAGGGCGCAACAGCAAAACCAGCCAAAGCAATTTCGCGCTGTATGTGGAAGACCACTATCGCCTAAACAACGGCACAACCCAGCTTATCCCAGCCTTGCGCTTTGACCACAACAGTGTTTCAGGCAGCAATTGGAGCCCCGCGCTCAACTTTGTGCAAGCACTTGGCAGCGGCTGGAGCATCAAAGGCGGCATCGCCCGCGCCTACAAATCGCCCAATCTCTACCAAAGCAACCCCAACTATATCTTGTACACACGCGGGCAAGGCTGCGCCGCAGGCACGCCCGCATCTATCCGTTGCTATTTAATGGGCAACAGCAGCCTGAAACCCGAAACCAGTTGGAACAAAGAAATTGGCTTTGAATTTGCCAACGACAAAGTGCAAGCGTCTATGGCGTATTTCCACAACGACTACCGCAACAAAATCGTGGCAGGCGACCGCGCCATTATGCGCAGCCAGCTTGGCAACTATATGTATCAATGGACAAACGCCCGCAAAGCCTTGGTGGAAGGCGTGGAAGGCAACTTAACCCTGCCGCTGCACCGCACGCTCAAATGGACAACCAATTTCACCTATATGCACAAATCCATCAATAAAGACACAGGCAACCCGCTTTCCGTTACGCCCAAGTTCACTATCAACAGCAGCCTGAATTGGCAACCCAACGAAAAACTGGACGCGGCGTTAAACCTAACCTACTACGGCAAGCAAAAACCGCGCACCGTGATTTTGAACAACGCCGAGCGCAACACAGGCTTATCGGGCGAAACGGTGAAACCGTATGCCTTAGTGGGCATCAGCGCGGGCTACCGCTTCAACAAATATGTGAACCTGCGCTTGGGCGTGAACAATTTGTTTGACAAAAAACTGTATCGCAGCAGCAATAACAGCAGCGCACAAAGCTACAACGAACCCGGTCGCTCGTTCTACGGCAGCCTGAAAGTGTCGTTTTGATTGAATGGCGTTGCGCGCGCCATAGATAATCGCCCAAATGCAGAATGGAACGGTTTTGCATTTGGGCGGTTTTGTTGTGTGCGAATGGGATAGGCAGCCTGAAAATGGGGGGTGGGCTTTTGGTTTCGCTTTTCAGGCTCCCTAATAGTTAATTTGAATACCGATTTAATTTATTCATTAGTGTTCTAAAAAGTATACTGCCTATATTTTTACTCATCTAGTCTAATCAGCTTACCTTTTACCTTGACGCATAGACCTTCGTTACCATTACACCTAGCCAGTCGTCCTTTGCTTATAGCAGAATTAATATCATTAGCCCATTCTGCACGTTCTAATTGTTTCACGGTATTTTGTGTAATCAGAAAAGCCGCAGTAAGAGAAATAATAATAGCTACCCCAGAAGCAGCCAACGTACCCCATACGATAAATTTCAATTTCCTAACAATATCTTTTTGTTGATCTCCTACATAACTTGCAGCAAAACTTAATTCTTGGTTAATTATTTGGTAATGTCCTAAAAAGTATGCTGCCTATTTTTTAATCATCACACATAACCAT
>NZ_JAUMZV010000057.1 GCF_030527935.1 Kingella sp. (in: b-proteobacteria) | reverse complement strand
AGGGGCATGGATGGACCAAGATTGTCGCGATAGCTTGTTTTATTAATTTTTTATTTTGGGCAGCCTGAAAGTATAATTTTAGTTTCAGGCTGCTCTAATCATCATAAATTTTTAAGTATCACCATGAACCTTATCACCCGCTATCTCATCAAACGCCTTGCCATCGCTTCTTGCTACGCGCTGTTCGCCATTCTCGCGCTATACAGCTTTATTGACCTGATTAGCGAAACCAGCGTAGTTGGGCAGAACCAATACACGCTTTGGGTGGCAACAAAATACATCCTGATGCAAATGCCCGCCCGCGCCTATCAGCTGATGCCGCTTGCCACGCTCATCGGCGGGCTGATTGCGCTCAACCAGCTATCCAACAACAGCGAGCTCGCCGTGATTAAAACCAGCGGCTTATCCACCGCCAACATCATCGGCATCATCATCAAATTCAGCGCAATTTTTGCCATCGCCACCATTTTGCTGGGCGAATGGCTCGCGCCCGAGTTAAGCCGCCGTGGCGATGAAATGAAAGCCAACGCCCGCGCGGGGCAAATCGCCGCCGCCCACAACGGCATTTGGATTAAGCAGCAAGGCAGCATGATAAACGTTGCGTCCATGCTGCCCGACAACACGCTCGTTGGCATCAAAATCTGGCACTACAACGACCAATTCCAGCTCACCGAAGCCATCAGCGCGGAAAAAGCCACCGTAGCCAGCGGCAAATGGCAACTGCACAACACCCACAGCACCACCCTTGCCAACAACCGCGCCCAGCCGCAGCAGCAAGCCGAGCGCGAATGGCAAACCGACATCGGCAAGCCTTTGCTCAACGTATTACTCGTCAAACCCGAGCAAATGAGCTTCACCGCGCTCACCCAATACATCCGCTATCTCAAAGAAAACCACCAGCAAACCCAAGCCTACGATGTGGCATGGTGGAACAAACTTATCTACCCCATCGCCACCGTAGTCATGGCACTGGTTGCCCTTGCCTTTACCCCCAATTCAGGGCGGCACAGCAACATGGGCTTAAAACTGTTTGGCGGCATCTGCCTTGGGCTGCTGTTCTTTTTCACAGGGCGACTATTTGGCTTCACCACCCAGCTTTATGGCGTGCCCGCCATGCTTTCCGCCATCCTGCCCACCGCCGCCTTTGGCTGTTGGGCAATGTATCTGATTCGCAAACAAGAGCGGCGATAGGCAGCCTGAAACAATAGGCATAGGCACTTTCAGGCTGCCTTAATCCCCCCAAATTCAGTATAATTCCCCCATTTTTCCACCCCCATAAAGACACAACATGACCGAACAAGAACAGCAAAACCTAGAACACATGACCGCCATCGCCGTCAATGCCCTAGAAGACATCAAAGCCAAAGACATCATCGTGCTCAACACCAGCGACAAAACATCCCTATTCGCCCGCATGATAATCGCCAGCGGCGATTCCACCCGCCAAGTCAAAGCCCTAGCCAACAACGTTGCCGTTGATTTAAAAGAAGCAGGCTACACCATCCTGAGCAGCGAAGGGCAAGACAGCGGCGAATGGGCATTGGTGGATGCCGACGATTTAATCATCCACGTCATGCTCCCCGCCGTGCGCGATTACTACGACATCGAAGCCCTTTGGGGCGGCGAAAAACCCCAATTTCACGCAGGCGCAAGCAAACCGTGGCACGCCGCTGATAACTAACCCCGCAAACACTTTTCAGGCTGCCTAAACCCCATAGGCAGCCTGAAAACCATATAACCGTAAACATTCACGCTTTCAGGCTGCCCTACCCCCCACCATGACCCCGCACCAACTCAACGCCCAACAGCAACGCCACCGCACCCAAATCCAAAACTACCAACACCAGCAACTCGCCCAAGAGCTGCAAGACACCCACGACTACACCCAGCACACCCACGGCGAAACCAGCCCACAACACGCCCAAAGCCTGCTCAACCTTGGCGCATGGCACACCGCCAACGGCGATTACGCCGCCGCCGAACCCCTGCTCAAACAAGCCATACACATCTACCGCCAACACGACAACCCCACCACGCTCGCCCAAGCCCTAAACCAACTGGGCAACAACCAACTGCACACCGCCCAAGCCAGCGAAGCCCAACACAGCCAACAAGAAGCCCTATCGCTCGCCCGCGAAGCCGAACAAATCGCCCAAATCCACGACGACCTAGGCAACAGCTACTACGCCCAAGAAAACCTAGCCCAAGCCCTGCACCACTACGAACAAGCCGCCGCCCAATTTGAACGCCTACACGGCATGCACCACCCGCAAACCGCCCAAGCCTACACCCACGCCGCCGCCGTTTATCGCCAGCAAAACCACGCCACAGAAGCCCTATCCATCCTGCAACACACCGTGCAAACCCTAGAACAAACCGCCCCCGCCCACCACCCCAGTATCGCCCACGCCCATTGCGAATTCGCCGCCACGCTAGACGCGCTCAAACACTACCACCAAGCCGCCGAACACTACCACCAAGCCGCGCAACACCTTGCCCACCGTGTCGGCACAGACCACCCGCTCTACGCCAAATACCTTTCCCGCCACGCCTACCACCACCTGCAAACCCACCAGCCCGAGCAAGCCCTTGCCCAGCTCCACCAAGCCCTGCTTATCTTTATGAACACCTACGAAGAAGAGCATCCCATTATCTACAACACCATTCAAAACATCGTGTTGCTGATGATGACAGGTAACACGCCAAACGATTAAACAGCGGCACAAGTAGGGTGTGTGGCTGTGCCACGCACCGTGTAGCAAAGCCCAATGGCGTGCAAACAAGTAGGCATACCCTGCATACTGATTTAACTGGATATTTCAACATAACGACTACCCAACGGCAGCCTTATCCATTTGTCCAAATCTTTGATTTGGATATAAAGGGGTATACCGCAGCGCAACGCGCAAGGTTGAAAACACCTTAGCAACAAATGGAACGGCGACGGCTCGTCGCCATAAATGTCCCCACCCCACACCAGCCAACCCCATTTTCAGGCTGCCTTACCCCCCCACTCCCCACCATGAACATCACCATCCTAGCCGTAGGCACCAAAATGCCCCATTGGGTAACCGAAGCCGTAAACGAATACAGCAAACGCTTCGGGCGCGACATCCACTACACCATCAAAGAAATCAAACCCGAAAAACGCGGCGCAGGCATCAGCAGCGCACAAGGCATGGCAGCCGAAGAAAAACGCATCCTAGAAGCCCTGCCCGCCAACGCCCACATCATCGCCCTAGACGAGCGCGGCAAAGCCCCCACATCCGTAGAACTCGCCGAACACCTGCGCACATGGCAACAAAACGGCGCACACCCCTGCTTCATCATCGGCGGCGCAGACGGCATGACCGACAGCCTAAAACAACGCGCCCACCTAATGCTGCGCCTATCCAGCCTAACCCTGCCACACGGCATGGTGCGCGTGCTGCTCACCGAGCAACTCTATCGCGCCGTCTCCATTTTGAATAACCACCCCTACCACCGAGAATAAACCCCAAAGGCAGCCTGAAATAAAACATCAGCGGCTCGCCGGCAAATAGCGCATCCAAAGGCAGCCTGAAAACCGTAAGCAAATTTACCCGCCCACCCCAAGACCCACCATGAACAGCAAACACCTTAAACTCCTTATCGCCTTTATCGCCCTGCTGATACTCGCCAACATCGGCATCCAATTTTGGCAACCCAGCCCCGCCACCCCGCAAGCCAGCAAAAAATCCCGCCCAGCCAGCCCCACCCTCCCCCTACCCGCCCCCAAGCAATACAGCCCCACCCCCTTTGACTGGCACAGCGTCAAGCTAGAAAGCAACCTGTGGAAAATCAGCAAAGCAGGGCAAACCGATTCCTACCTGCTCGGCACCATCCACATTGGCAAAGCCCACGCCCAAATTAGCCCCGCGCTCAGCCAGCTCATCAACCAAAGCCAAAAAATCATCACCGAAGTCCCCAGCGACATCCCCGAAAGCACCCAACAAAGCATCGCCCAAGCCATGCTCAGCGACAGCCCACTCTCGCAAAAAATGGGCAGCCGCGCCTTCAACGCCCTAAAACAACGCATCCGCACCTACCCCAACACCGAACCGCTCGCCCAAAACCTAGACCAATATCAGCCATGGGCCATCTTTCTCACCACATTAAGCCTACGCGAAGCAGGAGACAGCAACGAAACAGGCGTGGACAACCTTATCGTCAGCCAAGCCATCGCCCAACACAAACCGCGCGGCAGCCTAGAAAGCCACATAGAAGCCCTTGCCTACTTCCACATCCTGCCCGAAGAACTCATCATCGCAGGGCTCAACGACTGGGCAAAACGCCCGCAAAAAGACGACGACAAAATCATCGCCGAAGCCTACGCCAACGGCAACTTCGCCCAAATCCCCGCCCTGATGCAAAAAGACACCGAGTTTGACCCCGAAAGCAGCCTTAGCCAAGCGCAACAACAGCAACTTGCCGACTGGTTCGTGCAACAGCTTATCGTTGCCCGCAACCGCAACTGGCTGCCCAAAATCCAAGCCGAAACCGCCAAACAGCCCACCCTGTTTGCCGTTGGCACAGCCCACCTGATTGGCAACCAAGGCCTAATCATGCTGCTGCGCGACAACGGCTACCAAGTTGAACCGCTGCCCAAAATAGCGGTGTGGCAGTAAGCAAAGGCAGCCTGAAAACCAAAAAGCAGCCTGAATACGGTTTTCAGGCTGCTGTTAGGATTTCGCAAAGCAAATAGGGTTGTGAGCTTGCTCACGCACCGTTTAGTAACAAGCAATGGTGCGTGGCAAAGCCACACACCCTACTGATGCTGTTTTTATTCTTACTATATATTTCAAGCTCCACAAGACTATTCATTCCATGAAACCGTTTACCCCATCTCTCGCCCTGATTACCGCCCTACTCGCCACCCCCGCATGGGCAATTAACTGCGCCGCGCTCAACCAACGCGCCCAAGCCACCGCCGCGCACCATCGCCCCGTGCTTGGCAAAATAGTTACCGCCCGCAAACCGCATTTTCACAGCGCACCCCACGCCGCCTGCAAAATCCCAACCTTTATCGTGCGCCACGACCACGTTGTCGTGTACCAAACCTATGGCGGCTACGACTACGCCATGTATCTGGACAAGAACAGCGATGCCCACGATGGCTGGCTCAAATCCAGCAGCCTGAAAACCACAGGCACAATGGGCGGCGCAGCATCCACAAACGATTTGCAATAGCCCAAAGCAGCCTGAAACGCAAAAAGCAGCCTGAATACGGTTTTCAGGCTGCCTTTTTTGCATTTGGGATTTGAATACTGTTTGATAGTGAGCGCATTCGTTTCTGCCACGCCACACCACACAAGTGAACCCAAAATGGCGCATCGGCACTCGCCGACATCTTGGCAAATCAGCACAGTTCATTTAATGCACTACTGGCGACAAATCGCCGCCGCTCCATTTTCAGGCTGCCTTTCGCGCTTTCAGGCTACCTACCCCTCAAACCGCTTCACATACCGCTTCTGCGCAAACCGCTGCACCGACCGCGCAAACAGCCGCACAATTTTTGCCGCCGCAGGGTCTTGCTGCTGGATGTGAGGCAGCCTGAAAAGCAGTTCGCGCAAATCCTGTTCGGCGTGCTGCTTTTGCTGCGCCAGCCACGCGGCAATGGTGGAATTTTGGCTGATTGCACGCCCATCGGCGACATCGGGCGCAAGCTGGGCGGCGTGCCACACTTCGGCGGGGATGTTGATGATGCCGCAGGCAAGGTCGTCATCCCAATCGCGCGTAGTGGAACACCATGCCAGCGCACGCACCAGCTCGGGAACGTGTGCCGCGCGGGTGGCGCATTGCTGGGCAATAAACAGCAGATTAAGCGATGAAATAAAGGTTTGGTTCATGTGCTGTTGCAACTGCGCTTGCGGGTAAAGCTGGTGATGCTGGGCGCGGTGGGCATCGGCTTGCATCAAGCGCAGCAGTTGCGCCACTTCGGCGTGCGCCTCGGCGTAGCTGGGCAGTTGGGCAAGCTGCTGGTTGAATAGATGCGCCAGCCCGGGCAGGTCGGAAAGCGCAGTTTCAGGCTGCCTATATGCCGTTTCAGGCTGCCTTAACGCGGGTTGGGCAGAATAAGCGGCGGCGTAGCTGTGCCATTGTTGGATGATTGGGTCGGCGTGTTGCTGCGGCGTGATGCTGTTGGCGGCGGCACTTGTTTTCAGGCTGCCTATCAGTACGCGGTCGCCATCCATAATGTCGTCATAGGCTTGCAAAAAGCAGTAGCCCGCAATCATCAGCTTGCTGCGCTTGGGGTGCAACGGATATTGGCTGTACAAAATCACGCTAATCAGCGCGTAACGCGGATGGCGGCAGGCGAACTGGATTTGGTTATCCAGCCAAAGCATCTGCGCTTGAAACCCCGCTTGCGTGCGGCAGGCAAGCTGGCGCATCGGCAGCCACAGCAGCCACGCCAGCGCGTTGCCCGCTATCAAATCCAGCAGATGATGCGCGTGGATGGTGAGCGTGCTGATGTTCACCGCCACGGCATAAAGCCACACAGCAAGGCGGCGCGGCGGCGAAACGGCGCGATGCAACATTGCCGCAGCGGTGGTGGCAAAGGCGCAATGCAGCGAAGGCAGATAATTGTGGCTCATGCCCATGCCGTGCGCGATGCGCAGCAGCGTTTGCCACGCGCCTTGCGGGTTTTCAGGCTGCATAAAGTGAACGTGAACAGGATAAAGCTGGAACGCGATGCTGGCGATAATCAGCTCGCTTGTGAGCAGCAAAAATAATCGCCATTGCGCGGCGGTATCCAGCTTGCACGCGGCGTAAAGCAAAAACAGCGGCAGGCTAATATAAAGCAGCGCGGTGGGCGCAATCAGCGGGATATGGCTGGTTAAAACCAGCGCAGGCGCGGGGTTGAGATACGCCGCAAGCTGGCTGCTGCCGCCAAACAAAACAACAAACAGCAGCGTAAACAGCAGGATAAGCGCATAGGCAGAAGTTCGGTTCATGGTGGGCAGCGATGGTAAAGGCAGCCTGAAAATCATATTTCAGCCAAACAAAAAGGACTGCTCGCAAAAGCAGTCCCGCAAATTGAATGCCCAGAAGAAGACTCGAACTTCCACGTCCTTACGGACACTAGTACCTGAAACTAGCGCGTCTACCAATTCCGCCATCTGGGCAAAGAAGCGCGCATTATAGTGCTGCGATGGGCAGCGCGTCAAGCGATATGTGGGCAAACGGCGCAAAATAGGTGCGAAACGCCCAGCCTTGTGATACACTCGCGCGTTTTATTTTCCACCAATAATCAACGAAAGAAAGACCAGCCATGAGCGCAGCAGTTGAAACATTAGAAAAATTGAAACGTAAAGTTATCGTATCTTTGTCTTGGTTAGACATCAACGAAGCCACCGATAAAGAGCTGAAAAAAGCGCAACGCCGCGTGCGCATCGACGGCTTTCGCCCTGGTAAAGCCCCTTTAAAAATGGTTGCCCAAATGTATGGCGCGAGCATTCAAAACGACGTGCTCAACGATTTGGCGCAACAAGCGTTCAACAAAGAAGCGCAAGAGCAAAACCTGCGCATCGCCGCCGTAACCAGCATTGAGCCTGTTGAAGGCGAAGAAAGCGCGGATGCGTTAAAAGTGGCGTTTATTTACGAAACCTTCCCCGAAATCACAATCGGCGATTTGTCTGGCTTAACCATTGAAAAAGTTACCGCCGAAGTGGGCGATAAAGAAGTGGACAACACCGTTGAAATCCTGCGCAAACAACGCACGCGCTACAACCGCGTGGAGCGCGAAGCGCAAAACGGCGACCGCGTGATTATTGACTTTGCAGGCAAAATTGACGGCGAGCCTTTTGCAGGCGGTTCGTCTGAAAACTACCCTTTCTTGCTGGGCAATGGCGAAATGCTGCCTGAATTTGAAGCAGGCGTACTGGGCTTGAAAGAAGGCGAAAGCAAAGACGTGGAAGTAAACTTCCCTGCGGATTACCACGGCAAAGACGTAGCAGGCAAAACCGCCGTGTTCACCATCACCGTGCACAATGTTGCCGAGCCTGAGTTGCCCGAAGTGGATGCCGATTTTGCCAAAACCTTGGGCATTGCCGATGGCGACGTGGCAAAAATGCGCGAAGAAATCAAGAAAAACGTGGCGCGTGAAGTGAAACGCCGCGTAGATGCCCGCAACACCGATGCCGTGATGGCAGCTTTGCGCAGTGCGCATTCATTTGATTTACCCGAAGTTTTTGTGAAAGACGAAGCGCAACGCTTGGCAGACGAAATGAAGCAAAACTTTGCACAACAAGGCTTGGATGCGTCCAACTTTGACTTGCCTGCCGATATGTTTACCGAACGTGCCGAGCAGCGCGTGGCATTGGGCTTGCTGCTGCCCACTTTGGTGGAAGAATTCAAACTGCAAGCCACCGATGAGCAAGTGAAAGCGATTATTGCCGATGTTGCCGATAGCTACGAAGACCCGCAAGAAGTGATGGATTGGTATTTTGAAGACCGCAGCCGCTTGGCAGGTCCAACCAACTTGGCGGTGGAAGCCAATGTGGTGGATTATGTGCTGGGCAAAGCCCAAGTTACCGAAAAAGCATTGAGCTTTGAAGAAGTGATGGGCGCAGCCGCTTAATCGCATCCGCCAAAAGCACCAAAGCGATTGTTTGCTTGGTGCTTTTTTGTTAGCGCGCATAGCCTTTCAGTCTGCCTATTCGTTATTATTATGCAAATTCAAGGAAAACCGATGTTACCCAATATTCAAAACAACACTTTAATCCCTACCGTGATTGAGCAAAGCGGGCGCGGCGAACGCGCGTTTGACATTTATTCGCGCTTGCTCAAAGAGCGGATTATTTTTCTGGTCGGTCCTGTGGACGACCACACCGCCAATTTGGTGGTGGCGCAGCTTTTGTTTTTGGAAAGCGAAAACCCCGATAAAGACATTTATTTCTACATCAACAGCCCCGGTGGCAGCGTTACCGCGGGCATGAGCATTTACGACACGATGAAGTTTATTAAGCCCGATGTGCAAACGCTGTGCTTGGGGCAGGCGGCGAGCATGGGCGCGTTTTTGCTGTCGGCGGGCACAAAGGGCAAACGCTTTGCGCTGCCCAATAGCCGTGTGATGATTCATCAGCCGTTGATTAGCGGCGGCTTGGGCGGGCAGGCTTCGGATATTGAAATCCACGCGCGTGAATTGTTGAAGCTCAAAGAGAAATTGAACCAAATGCTGGCGGAGCATACAGGCAAACCGCTGGAACAAATTGAGCGCGACACCGACCGCGACAATTTTATGTCGGCGCAGGAAGCGGCGGATTATGGTTTGATTGATAAGGTGATTACCACCCGCGCCGATGTGGCGTGATGTTTAGAACCTGTATTCACTATTTGCATAGGCATCTTTTATGGCATAAAAGATGCCTATGCAAATAGTGAATACAGGTTCTTAGCTTTTCAGGCTGCCTTGGATGTTTGGGGCAGCCTGAAATGTTTGTACGGCACTTCAATCTGAAACCTTTGCAAAATCTGTAACCGATGGAGCGTCGGTGGCTCGCCGACATCGTAGCAAACCAGCAATACTCTGTTTAATAAACCATTTGGCGGCGAGCCGCCGCCGTTCCATTTTAGGTTTCAGGCTGCCTAATGATTAACGGCAGCCTGAAACGAGAAACCGCGTTTTGGCAAACTGCGTGCCGTTATCATGGCAAGCAACAGCGCGTAATCACATGTAGTGCAAAAGGCAGCCTGAAACCGGATAATGCGCGTTTTGCTGCCGCCCAATCATCCGCTTGCAATCGCTTTTCAGGCTGCATTATCGCCCATCCATCGGCATCCAACGTTGTTTTTCGCCCTTTAAGCGTCTATAATCGCGCCCGTTGTTTTTTGCTACAACCCACTACAAGGAGACACAGAATGGCACTCGTATCCATGCGCCAACTTTTAGACCACGCCGCAGAGCACGGCTACGGCTTACCCGCTTTCAACGTGAACAACTTGGAGCAAATGCGCGCCATTATGGAAGCCGCCGACCAAGTGAACGCGCCTGTGATTGTGCAGGCATCGGCGGGCGCACGCAAATATGCGGGTGCGCCTTTTTTGCGCCATTTGATTTTGGCAGCGGTGGAAGAGTTCCCGCATATTCCCGTGGTGATGCACCAAGACCACGGCGCATCGCCCGATGTGTGCCAACGCTCTATCCAGCTTGGGTTTAGCTCGGTGATGATGGACGGCTCGTTGCAAGAAGACGGCAAAACGCCGTCTAGCTACGAATACAACGCCGAAGTAACCCGCCGCGTAGTGCAGTTTTCCCACGCTTGCGGCGTGTCGGTGGAAGGCGAAATTGGCGTATTGGGCAACTTGGAAACAGGCGAAGCGGGCGAAGAAGACGGCGTGGGCGCGGAAGGCAAACTGAGCCACGACCAAATGCTCACCAGCGTGGCCGATGCCGTGCGCTTTGTGCGCGACACCAATGTGGACGCGCTGGCGATTGCGGTGGGCACCAGCCACGGCGCGTATAAATTCACCCGCCCGCCCACAGGCGAAGTGCTGCGGATTGACCGCATCAAAGAAATCCACGCCGCGCTGCCCAACACGCATATTGTGATGCACGGTTCTAGCTCCGTGCCGCAAGAATGGCTGAAAGTCATCAACGAATTTGGCGGCGACATTGGCGAAACCTACGGCGTGCCCGTGGAAGAGATTGTGGAAGGCATCAAACACGGCGTGCGCAAAGTAAACATTGACACCGACTTGCGCCTTGCCAGCACAGGCGCGATTCGCCGCTTTATGGCGCAAAACCCCAGCGAGTTTGACCCGCGCAAATATTTGAGCAAAACGGTGGAAGCGATGAAGCAAATTTGCTTGGCGCGTTATCAAGCGTTTGGCTGCGAAGGCATGGCGGATAAAATCAAGCCCGTTTCGCTGGAAAAAATGGCGAACCAATATGCCAAAGGCGAGTTGAATCAGATTGTGAAATAGCAAGCATAGGCAGCCTGAAAGTTAGTTTTCAGGCTGCCTTCTATTCCCGATTTTCGCCATGTTGCACCAGACGGCATTTTCCGCAGCAGCCTGAATTTTGGCAGCGGACGCGAGCAAAGCCCTGTGATTATTTTGGGACAAATACCGCCGCGCTGATAAAGCAAGCGGCGAAGGCGTAGCGTTGGCGCGGGCTGTCGTTTGCGCCGATTGGGTTGGCTTGGCGCATAAAAAAGGCAGCCTGAAAACGGAAATAGCGTTTTCAGGCTGCCTTTTATGCTGCGTTAGCGTATCTCTACCAGCGTCCCTTTGTTGCGCGTGATAGAACCATCGGGCATCACGATATTGGTGTACGCCACGCCGTTTTTAAAATCGTCCACGTGCACCACGTGTTGTTTGGCGCGGCGCGTCCAGTAAATCATATACACGCCATCGCCCACTTTGGTGGTGGTAATCGCCACTTCATCGCTGTTTTTGCCATCGGGCGAAGTGAAGCGCAGTTTTTGGAGCGACAGAAAATCCAAACGGAATTTTTGATGCCCGAAATCCACAAAATAGGATTTGCCGCTGGCGATAAAATCTTTGGGGCTGTCCTAGATAACTCAGGAAATTCACATTAAGTTAGAATTTCCCCTA
>NZ_JAUMZV010000056.1 GCF_030527935.1 Kingella sp. (in: b-proteobacteria) | reverse complement strand
TTTTAAAACAATTGGTAAGAAGTAATTTATCCTAGTTATCTAGGACAGCCCCTAATTTTTTGCAGCGCGGTTTGCGAGCCTGAATTTTCGGGGCGTTGGAAGGCGCGGATACTTTTGTCGTCGCCGCCCACCTGCTGCCAGTTTTTCAGGCTGCCTGAATAAATCTGATAGACAGCCTGAAAGAGATTTTGGATAAAAACGGCACACCGTACCGTTTAAGCCCTTTTTACCAAGAAAATTTTGAGCTTATGCAGAATGCCGTCCCAAATTGGCTGCCCAATAACTGTCATTATATTGACAACCTGTATAACCAATACTATCCCCATCGTTTAAAAGAATTAAAGAAAATCATCAAAGAAAAATTTATCTGCTATGGCAGTAAACCCAAATGGTTACAAAGCCCCGATTGGATAATAGAGCAGGAACCGTTGATTTTTATCGGGCAAATGGACGTTACGAAAATGTATCACGACACCACTTTCTTATATATATTTCTCAACAAACAAACAAGCAGTTATCAATTTATCACTCAATCTGCTTGATTTGAGCCTTCTGCGATGAAAACTTGGCTGTACCACCATTCTTTTTAGCGTTGGCGTGGGAAGGAGTGGGTTTTAGGATTTTCATCTGTGCTGCTTGTTATCAACCAAGATAGGTAAAAGGCAGCCTGAAAACGGTTTTTCAGGCTGTCTTTTTATTGCTTAACGCTTGCGGGCGGTTTGCCAGCGGTCTTTTTTCCAGCAATATCGGTCTTCGTTGTAGTCCATACTATTGATGCGGTAGCTGACGAGAACGCAGCCTTTGCCGTCTGCTTCTATTTGCCCCATGTTTTCCATGCCTTCGGCTTCGGCAAATTGCCCTGTTTTAAGCTGGTAGAGATAGAGATTGGTGCCGTTCAGCGTTTCTCCCTCGCTAACGGTGGCGGCGATGTCGGTGTAGCCGTCGCCGTTGTAGTCGTCCAAATCAATGAGGTTTAGCTCTTTTGCATTAAAGGCATCAAGGTCGCGTATCCACTGCACTTTGCCGTTGCGGCGGTGGGTGATTTTGATGTCGTAATCGGTATCGCTGCCTTGCTTCATCATGGCTTCCGCTTGATAGAGTTCGCCCCTTTAAACCCGCGCTTCAAATGCACCATCAGCAGCGCAACGGCGGCGGGCGTAACCCCCGAAATGCGCGATGCCTGCCCCAGCGTTTCGGGTTTGTGCTTATTCAGCTTCTGCTGCACTTCGGCGGATAAGCCTTTCACTTTGGCGTAGTCAATATTTTCAGGCAGCCTGAGCGTTTCAATATCGCGGCGGTTGTCGATTTCTTCCTGCTGGCGGTCGATATAGCCCTGATATTTCACTTGGATTTCCACTTGTTCCACCACGTCGTCTGAAAGGTTTTCCTGCGGCTTCGCTTCGGGCAGGGTCATTAAATCCGCGTAGTTCAGATTCGGGCGGCGCAGCAGGTCGTGCAAATTGGCTTCACGGCTGAGTTTTTGACCCAGCACGCGCATTTGTTCAGCTTCGGGCAGTTTTTGCGGGGTGTACCAAGTGGATTTTAAGCGTTGGATTTCGCGCTCGACAGCTTCGCGTTTTTCGTTAAACGCCCGCCATTGGGCTTCGCCGACCAAGCCGATTTTGTGGCCGTCTTCGGTTAAGCGCATATCGGCGTTGTCTTCGCGCAGTTGCAAGCGGTATTCGGCGCGGCTGGTGAACATTCGGTAGGGCTCGTTTACGCCTTTGGTAATCAAATCGTCCACGAGTACGCCCAAATACGCCTGTTCGCGGCGCAGCAGCAGCGGCTCTTTGCCGCGCACATACTGCACGGCGTTTGCGCCTGCCAGCAAACCTTGTGCGGCGGCTTCTTCGTAGCCCGTTGTGCCGTTGATTTGCCCGGCGAAAAACAAGCCGCCGATGGTTTTGGTTTCCAAGCTGGCTTTGAGGTTGCGCGGGTCAAAGTAGTCGTATTCAATCGCGTAGCCGGGGCGCAGAATGTGGGCGTTTTCCAAGCCTTTCATCGAGCGCACAAGGGCTAATTGAATATCAAACGGCAGGCTGGTGGAGATGCCGTTGGGGTAGTATTCGTGGGTGGTCAGGCCTTCAGGTTCAAGGAAGATTTGGTGGCTGTCTTTGTCGGCGAAGCGGTTGATTTTGTCTTCGATGGACGGGCAGTAGCGCGGGCCCACGCCTTCGATTTTGCCGGTGAACATCGGGCTGCGGTCAAAGCCTGAGCGGATAATCTCGTGTGTTTTCAGGTTGGTATGCGTAATCCAGCACGACACTTGGCGCGGGTGCATGGCGGCGTTGCCGCGCACGGACATCACCGGCACGGGCGTGTCGCCCGGCTGTTCGGTGAGTTGGGAAAAATCAATCGTGCGTCCGTCGATGCGCGGTGGCGTGCCGGTTTTCAAGCGGCTTTGCGGCAAATTTAACTCTTTCAGGCAGCCTGAAAGCGATTGTGCGGCGGGGTCGCCCGCGCGACCGCCCGAGTAGTTTTCCAAACCGATGTGGATTTTGCCTGCGAGAAAGGTACCGGCGGTCAGCACCACGGCGCGGGCTTGGAACACCACGCCCATCGCGGTTTTCACGCCCGACACGCGCCCGCCCTCCAACACAATGTCGTCCGCCGCCTGCTGGAACAGCGACAGATTGGGCTGGTTTTCCAGCATTTCGCGTATCGCGGCTTTGTACAAAATGCGGTCGGCTTGGGCGCGGGTGGCGCGAACCGCCGCGCCTTTGCTGGCATTGAGACGGCGGAACTGTATGCCCGACATATCGGTCGCCAACGCCATCGCGCCGCCGAGCGCGTCCAACTCGCGCACCAAATGCCCTTTGCCGATGCCGCCGATAGACGGGTTGCACGACATCTGCCCGAGCGTTTCGATGTTGTGGGTGAGCAGCAGCGTGTCCGCGCCCATGCGCGCGGCAGCCAGCGCGGCTTCTGTGCCGGCGTGTCCGCCGCCGACGATGATGATGTCGTAGGTGTGGGGGTAGGTGAGTTGGGTCATGGTGTGTCTTTCGTTTTTAGGATTTCAGGCTGCCTTATTCGTCAGCAAAAGGCAGCCTGAAAATGGGTTGGTGTATCGTTTTCAGGCTGCCCTATCCACAATCGCCAATAGGCAGCCTGAAAATAAATCGGTTAATGCCGAACTTTTGAAAAGCCGTCAATGAAAACAGGGGCTTGAATCGGCAGCGTAATTACATCTACCGCCGCAGTAAACGGCGTTGCCAACACGGCAGCGGCTTTGGCGGCGGCGTATGATTTGCTGTGGCGCTATTGAACCACGTTTATCGGCGTATTCATCGCCGTCATGCCGTTGACGCGGTAATCGGTGTTGGGCTGGGCGGTGTAGGATTTGCCCGAATACGCCAATTTGATAAACAGCACACTGCTTTGCGGATGCTTTCTCATGCAAGGACAATCGTATTCGCTGGCTATATCCTTGATAACAGCGGGATTTTCAATCTGCCACGAGATTTCCGTCTTGGCACTGCCGCCCTTTTGCAACTGAATAGGGCTGATTTTGGGCGCGGCTTCGGGATACTGCTGCGTCCAGCGGTTCAGCTTGGCAAAAATTTTCGCCGGATACGGCTGCTCGGACGGATGCGCCGACAACACAAAATGATGCTTATCCGTCAGCATAATCAACTGGCTATCCTTGTCCAAGCCCATGTAGCGCAAGGTTTCTTGGCTGCACATGGCTTTTTGCTCGGGCAAATCATTAACCTTGTCGTGCATCATTCCCGTGGCGCAACCGCCCAACATCAGGGCAGATAAAAGCATCGCAGCAAGGCAAAATTGAGTGCGCATCATCATGCCCCTAATCATATTTTCAGGCTGCCTATGGATGAAACTGGGCGCGATTATACGCGGTTTCAATCCTACTTTCAGGCTGCTGCCGATGGTAACCATCGCACTTTTTGCCAAATACCTACACCGCTGAATGTAAATACATTTCATGTGGTGTTTTTATCAACAAACGCCGCCTAATTTGTAAAAATAAATAAAGAAATCCCCATATTCAGGTAAAATACTCACTTTCCTATTGGCTTAATTTTTTTTTTGCCATTTTTCCTTTCTTAAAACGGAGCAATCATCGTGGTAAAACACACGCTATTATCTTTGCTATTGGCAGCCAGCTTAACAGGCTGCGTAACCTACGGCACACAACACTTCAACCCAACGCCTGAGCAATCTGCTGCCATGGAAGCCGATTCTCGCGCCGTGCAAGCTGCTGAACGCGCAGAACGCCGCGAACGCCGTGGCGAACGCCGCGAAGAAATGATGGACGAAGCCGATGCCATCAACCGCGCCTATGGCGACCGCAAAGTGTACATCCTGCACTAAATTTTTAATCTATTGGAGTTCATGCTATGAAAAACAATATCCTATTTTTAGTTTTAACTGCGTTCATTGCAACAGGTTGCACCACCAGCGGTAGCTCTGTGGGCGATATGGCGATCGGCAGCGATTCTGCCGCCATCAAAGCAGGTCGCAACCGCAAAGAAGCGCAACTGTCTCGCGCCGAGTTGGAACAACACCGCCGTCAACGTGCTAACGTATCCGAAGAGTTGGCATTGGAGCGTGAAAAACGTGCCAATAAACGCGACCAAATCAACGGCGCAATGGGCACAGCCGCTGGCGCAGTGGGCTTGATTGGTGGCATCGCGGCAACTGCGGGCATGATTAAATCTATTTTCTAATTGTTTTACTGCGCAAGATAAGGCAGCCTGAAACCGGGAAAACGGTTTTCAGGCTGCCTTTTTTGTGAGAACCTGTATTCACTATTCCCATGGGTAGATTTTATGGCATAAAAGCGCGGATACAAGGCAAAAAGCGCAGTAAGGTTGAACACCTTGCGAGCATTTTTAACGCAGTAGCCACGTTTTTAGGGCATGAAAGATGCCCATGGGAATAGTGAATACAGGTTCTGAGATGCAGGCGAAACGATAAGCCGGGTTCTGTCGTGGGACAGCCATTCATCTAGACTTTGCGTTACCACAAAGTTCAAGCAACCTACCCGAACGCTCGGCGAGCAGCGTTAATGCGTTCTGTTTGGTCTTGCTACCAATGGGGTTTAGCCTGCTGCGCGTTGTTACCAACGGCACGGTGCGCTCTTACCACACCTTTTCACCCTTGCCTGTGCGCGTTGCGCCATCGGCGGTCTTGCTCTCTGCGCCACTTTCCGTCGTGTTGCCACGCCCAGCCGTTAGCTGGCATTGTGCTCTGTGTAGCCCGGACTTTCCTCCCCGTGTTGCCACGCGGCGGCTGCCTGTTTTGCCTGCGCGGCGGATTATACAAGGTTTCATGGTGTTAAGGCAGCCTGAAACCCATGAAAACATTGCACCGAGTTGATGGGCTGGGCTACAATTCGGTCTCTTGTTAATCCTATCTATCCTAGTAACAGGCAAGCATGATTTTCAGGCTGCCGCAAGAACCTGCATTCACTATTTTCATAGGCATCTTTAATGCCCTAAAAACGCGGCTACCGCGTTAAAAATGCTCGCAAGGTGTTCAACCTTGCTGTGCTTTTTGCCCTGTATCCGCGCTTTTATGTCATCAAATATGCCTATGCAAATAATGAACACAGGTTCTCATTTTTTAACCTTTATTGGACAACTGTCCAACCACTTGTATGTCGCTCGATATTTCGTCTTCTCAACAATTTATCCTTGCTGCGGAAAAACTGTATCCGCAAATGGGTTATCAAAAATTATCGGTGCGGGTGTTGGCAGCAGAAGCCAAGCTCAGCTCGGGGCTATTTCATCATTTGTTTGCCAACAAGGATGATTTTATGGCGCAGGTGTTTGCGCAGCATTTCCAACGCGCGTTTGGCTGGCTTGCGCCCGAGTTTGCCGAGGATGCGCCGCCGTTGGAACGCTTGCGCCGTTTGTATTTTCAGGCTGCCTTATCGTTGCGCGATGAAGTGCCGTGGATTACGCGGATGATGATTGATAGCGCGGATAATGTGGCGACGGCGCAGCAAAGTATGCAGGATTTGATGTTGCGCGAGTTTCACATTGTGCGCGAAATGGTGCGCGAGATTGCGCCGCAGCTATCGGACGAGCAGGCGATGCAGGCGATTAGCCAAATGCAAACCAGCATTTTGCTGTCGATTTTGGCGGCGAACACGTTTAACCGCATTCGCGTGGTGCCCGATGAATTGCGCCAGCCGATTTTGCAGCAGCTCACGGATGATGCGCTGGCGCAGCGGGTGGATTGGATGATAAATGCTTTGTTTAGTGCGAGGGAAACGCTATGAAAAAATGGATTATTCCTGTTGTGATTGTGGCTGCGGGGGCAGCGGGTTTTGCGGCTTACCAAAAGCAGCACGCGAGTGGGCAGCCTGAAAACATTGTGGCTTCCAATGGGCGGCTGGAATTGGAGCGCATTGATGTTGCCAGCTTGTATGCGGGGCGCGTGAAAGCGATGAAGGTGGACGAGGGCAGCGAAGTGAAGGCGGGCGATGTGTTGGCGGAATTGTCGTCTGACACCACGTCTAGCCGCGTGGAAGAAGCCGAAGCGGGCGAATTGGCGGCGAAAGAGACGGTGCAACGGGCGCAAGCGGGGGTGAAACAGGCGCAGGAAGCGGTGGCGCGGGCGGATGCGCAGATTGCGGCGCAGTTGCATCAGCAAAAATTGGCGCAAATGGAATTGGATAACGCGGGCAAAATGCAAAGCGAAGATTTGGTTTCGCCCGCAGAAACGCAGCGTCGCCGTTCGCAACGCGATGGCGCGGCGGCAGCGGTGAAAGCGGCGCAGGCGGCAAAAGCGGAAGCCTTGGCGGCGGTGCGGCAGGCGCAAGCGCAAGTGGCGGAAGCGCAAGCGGGTGTGTCTGCGCGGCAGGCGCAGCTTAAACTGGCGCAGTCTGCCAACGATGATATGCACATCACCAGCCCGAAAGATGGCGTGGTGGAATACAAAATCGCGCAAGAGGGCAATGTGATTGGCTCGGGCAGCAAGGTGGCGAGCCTGCTGGATTTTAGCGATGCGAGCATGGCGATTTTCTTGCCCACCGCGCAAGTAGGCAGCCTGAAAGTGGGCGATGAAGCGCGGATTAAGCTAGACGGCGTGGATGCGGTGTTCCCCGCCAAAATCAGCTTTATCGCCACCGAAGCGCAGTTCACGCCGAAAAACGTGGAAACGGCAAGCGAGCGGGCGAAGCTGATGTTTAAAGTGAAACTGCGGATTCCAAAAGAAACGGCGCTGCAATACAAAGGCTTGCTCAAAGGCGGCATGGTGGGCAATGGCTATGTGCGCACCAATGGGCAGGCGGCTTGGTCGGATGATTTGGCGGTGAAACTGCCGAAGTTTTGATGGCGGGTGCGATGCCATTAAGGCAGCCTGAAAACGGATTTGTCGCGTTTTCAGGCTGCCTTCGTTGTGGAGATTGAAGGGGTTGAAATGATGCCGACAACAGCGGCAAACCTTTTTTCAGGCTGCCTTGTTATCCATCAAGGCAGCCTGAAACGTTGTTATCCATCATCCAACGTGCGCTTGAATCACTTCCGCGCCGCCTTCCTTGGCGAGTATCAACAAATCGGCATAGCGGTGGGCAAACAAGCCGTTTTCCACCACGCCTGTGATACGGTTGAGCGCGTCTTCCATTTTCATTGGTTCGGAAAGGTCTAGCCCGTGCACATCCAAAATTTCGTTGCCGTGCAAGGTCTTGCAGCCGATGCGCAATTCAGGCTGCCCGCCCAGTTTCACCAGTTTGCGCGCCACCATAGAACGCGCCATCGGAATCACTTCCACCGGCAAGGGAAACTTGCCCAGCTTGCGCACATATTTGCTTTCATCGGCGATGCAGATAAATTGGTCGGACAGTGTAGCAACGATTTTTTCGGGCAACAACGCCGCGCCGCCGCCTTTTATCATTTGCATCATGTGGTTGATTTCGTCCGCGCCGTCAATGTAAACGCCCAGCCGCGTTACTTCGTTGAGCTGGATTTGCGGGATTTCGTATTTCGCCATCAACTCCGCGCTTTTAAGCGACGTGGTTACCGCGCCTTTGATTTTTTTGCCGCTTTGCCCGAGCGCTTCAATAAAGAAGTTCACGGTGCTGCCTGTGCCGATGCCGATGTATTCGTTTTCAGGCACAAATTCCACCGCTTTGGCGGCGGCGATTTGTTTGAGTTGGTCTTGGGTTAAGTTGCTCATTTTGCACATCCTTTGGGTTGGGGGGGAACAGGATGATTATAGACGTTTCAGGCTGGCTTGGGGTGGGGATTTGATGGGGAAGTAAGGCAGCCTGAAACCGATTTTCAGGCTGCCTACTATTCATCCCGCATCAACTGTGATGCCACTCGTAAACCATCCGCACCTTGTTTCCCACGCGCTTAAACGTCAGCTCAAAATTCTCCACATTCGCGCAGTTATCCACTTCTTCCGCCCGAATATGCACCCCATTGGCGCGGCGGGTAATGGCTAATTCCATTTTCGGCTCGGGCGTATCGTCCACCCATTCCCCGTTTATTTTCGTTTTGCCGCAATCCCGCTTCTCGCCCGAAGCCACCACCAGCTTGGTGCTTTTAGCGGGCAGCTTGGCGGGCAGTTTCAGCCCTTGCAAATAGCCTTTTATGCGCGGGTTGTCCGTGTAATAAACCGCTTGATACGCCTTGTCCACGCTCGCGCTGTTTATCGTGCAGACAGTCGTGTTCACCAAGCCGCCTTTGCTCACCTTTTCGCGCGCGCAAGACACGCCATCCGCCGCCCACGCCGCAGGCACGCACCACGCCAACGCCATCATCAAGCTCAATTTTTTCATCGCAATCACTCCCAAAATAGCAACATCGCCACGCGCATTATCCACTGGATGGCGCGGGGTTGCCAACGCTGCTTGCTGTAACGCGCTTGTGCTGTGCGGTATGCGCGACAGCATGGCAAAGGCAGCCTGAAACCTTTGCCAAAGCTGCAACCGATGGGGTGTCGCGGCTCGCCGACATATTGGCAGCCTGAAAGCTCCGTTGGATGAGCTATTTGGCGACGAGCCGTCGCCGCTCCATTTTGGATTTCAGGCTGCCTATACGCGGGCGCGGTGGTTGGCAGCCTGAAACGTTTTCCCGCGCTTCTACGGCTTGCTTGCAAGCCGTGCTCTGGCGATTAGATTGCAAGCGGCATTTTGTTGCGCACCGTTTTCAGGCTGCCTGAATGCCATCCGCCACCACGCGCCCTGTTGCCCACAATGCGCGCTTTTGCGCTGCCGTCATGCGTTTTAACGCCCATTCCAGCTTGCTCGCTGCGCGGCGGTCTAAACAGCACGCCACAATCCGCATTTCCTGCGCCCGATGGCTGCGCGTGTATTTCGCGCCTTTGCCCGCCAGATGCGCTGCCAGCCGCGCAGCGGGGCGATTGCTGATGCCTGTGTATAACGCGCCGTTGGCGCATAGTAATAAGTAAACACACCAATTCATGTTGTTTGTCCGATGGTTTTGCGGGGCGGATTGTAGCAAAGCGGTGGGCGGCATAGGCAGCCTGAAATGTTTGCGCGTCATGCGACCCGCGCCTGCGCAAAAACAAAGGGCAGATAATCATCTGCCCTTGCGAACTGCGGTTAGTTGATGCAACCGTTTCAGGCTGCCGTTGGGTTACGTCTCTTCATCGTAGCGGTCTTCATCACGATGATGGTGCGAACGGCGGTGATGGTCGTCATCATCGTCATCATCGCGCTGCACGGAAATCACTTTGCCTGTTTGGGCGTTCACGCGCACTTCGTAATCGCCTTTGCGGTTTTCAATGTCAATTTCGTAATACGCACCGTGGCGACGGCTGCGCTCAAAATCTACATTGTCCACTTTGCCACCACCCACGCGGGCTTTGGCGATGGCAACCGCTTTGGCGCGGCTGATGTAGCCGCTGTTGCCTTTGGCTTGTGCGGGCAACGCGGTGATGCCCAGCGACAGAATCAGGCTGGCAAGCATGGTTTTTTTCATGGAACACTCCTTGGGGTTGCGGCAATCCTGCCGAGAAGCGTGGGATTATAGGGGGCTTTTGTGTAGCCCAAATTTAGCAAGCGTAAGAATGGGTAAAGTTGGGCGGTTAGCGGCGGTTCTAAGCCCAAATCATCACATGCTAAAAATCTTATTGCCTGATACACGGTTTGCCAGCAAACCGTAGGGGGCGCGGCAAGCATTTCAGGCTGCCATCATTGCGCCCGCGTTAAGGCAGTCTGAAAACTCTAAAACCCAGCGTTAAGATACAGTAAAATAGCCTTTTCAGGCAGCCTGAACCGCAGTTCGGCGTAGCTAAAACCCAAAAACCATGTACGGCATCATAGACTTCCCCCTATACCTAATTGGCGCGATTACCATCGTGTTGATACCTGGTCCCAATTCCCTATACTGCCTAGCTGTCGCCACCCAACAAGGCGCGCGCCAAGCAGCCAAAGTGATGGCAGCTATTTTCATCGGCGACAGCGTGCTGATTTTATGCGCCGTGGGCGGAACCGCATCGCTGCTCAAAAGCCACCCCCTATTGTTTGGCGCACTCAAATGCGCGGGCGGCTTATACCTTGCCTATCTCGGCATCAATATGCTGCGCGGCGCATGGGCAGCCCGCCGCCGCACCGCTGCCCAAGCCCCCGCCACCGTACACGCCCACGAAAACGTCTTCCGCCACGCCCTATTATTAAGCCTATCCAACCCCAAAGCCGCCCTGTTTTTCCTATCGTTTTTTATCCCCTTTGTGAACCCGCAGTATCCCCACCCCGCGCTCAGCTTCTTTATCCTTGCCGCCGTGATGCAAACGCTCAGCATGTGCTACCTAGCCACGCTCGCGCTGGCGGGCGACAAACTGCTCGCCAAACTGCGCCACCAACGCAATCTCGCCGCGCTCGGTGCAGCCACAGTTGGCTTACTCTTTTGCCTGTTTGCCGTTAAACTCTGGCAATCCGTGTTTTCTGATTGATTTTGCCAGCGCACGGCTTGCAAGCAAGCCGTAGGAACGCGGGGATGGTTTCAGGCTGCCAAGGGGGCTGCTGGCAATCGGCATTGCGGCGGTATTTTTGGCAAAAAATACCCGCCTGCCGCGTCAAAAATGCTCGCAAGGTGTCCAACCTTGCTGCGCTTTTTTCCTTGCATTCGGGCATTTTTTACTCAAAAAACCGCTCGCAAGCCGAATGCCAACAGCCCCTTCCCCGCCCGCGTATAGGCAGCCTGAAAAAGGAAACCCCACCATGACCAACGACTTCACCCGCATCTACACCCAATGGCACGAATACGCCCAAACCCGCAACACCGAAGCCCTGATTAACCTTTACGCCGATGATGCCCAATTTGAAAGCCCGCTCGTCCCCATCATCATGCAGCAAGACAGCGGCGTGTTGCACGGGCGCGCCGAAATTCTCGCCTTTTTGCAAGAAGGCACGCGCCGCCGCCCCAACGAGTTAGTGCGCTGGTATCGCACAGGGCAATATTTCGTTGCAGGCGACACGCTGGTGTGGGAATACCCGCGCCATACGCCCGATGGCAACCAAGTGGATATTTTGGAATTGATGCAAATCCAAAACAGCAAAATCCAAGCGCACCGCATCTATTGGGGCTGGTTTGGCACGCAAATGCTGATACAGTCCGCCGTGAGTAAAAAATAGATTTCAGGCTGCCTAATTTGTAGAAATCCCTAGCGTTGTTTACAGTATTTCAAGGACAATACCGTAAATGAAC
>NZ_JAUMZV010000055.1 GCF_030527935.1 Kingella sp. (in: b-proteobacteria) | reverse complement strand
TCGCGAAGGTGGTCGCACAGTAGGTGCGGGCGTTGTGGCTAGCGTGATTGCTTAATACAAGGATACAGACTGATGGCTAACCAAAAAATCCGTATCCGCTTGAAAGCGTATGATTACAGCTTGATTGACCGTTCGGCACAAGAAATCGTTGAAACCGCCAAACGCACTGGCGCAGTAGTAAAAGGTCCGATTCCTTTGCCTACTAAAATTGAGCGTTTCAACATTTTGCGTTCGCCACACGTGAACAAAACTTCGCGTGAACAATTGGAAATCCGCACGCACTTGCGCTTGATGGACATCGTGGATTGGACCGACAAAACAACCGACGCGCTGATGAAGCTGGACTTGCCAGCAGGCGTGGATGTTGAAATTAAAGTTCAATAATCGCTGAATCAAAAGGCAGCCTGAAAACACTTAACCGTTTTCAGGCTGCCTTTTCCTATGCCGCAAACGTGGTTAAAATTTTGGGCTGTTGCAACTTTTTAATTGGATGTAAACATGGATTTGGATATTTCTTGGGCGCAAGTTTTTCTTTGGCTGCACATTTTGGCGGTGGTGGTGTGCGTGGTGCGCGTGTTGTACAAGCAGCGCAACACGGGCTCGGCATTTGCGTGGCTGATTATTTTGTTTGTGTTTCCTGTGTTTGGCGTGATTGCGTATTTTGTGATTGGCGAACCACGGCTGGGAACGGCGCGCGCCAAGCGCAGCGAGCAGATGAATGCGTTTTATCGCGCGTTTGCCGAGCAACATTTGGGCGACGATGATGCCGATGTGAGCAACAAAATGCAGCAGCGGTATCAGGGTATCAGCAATGTTGCCACCAGCGTTACGGGGCTTGCGCCGAGCGAACACAACACCATGCGCCTGCTCACGCAAACGGATGAGATTATTGATGCGATGCTGGCGGATATTCAGGCTGCCCAACAAACGTGCGCGTTGGCGTTTTATATTATTGAACCGCAAGGGAAAATTCAAACACTGCTCAGCGCGGTGCGCGATGCGGCAAAGCGTGGCGTGGAATGCACGATTTTGGCAGACGCGGTGGGCAGCGGCGCATTTTTTGGCAGCGAATGGGAAACGCAGTTGCGCGAAGCGGGCGTGCGGATTGTGTCTGCGCTGCCTGTGGGCGTGTTCAAAACGTTTTTCGCGCGCAGCGATTTGCGCAATCACCGCAAGATTTTGATTGTGGATAATTTGGTGGCTTACACGGGCAGCTTTAATTTGGTGGACCCACGCTATTTCAAGCAAGGTGCGGGCGTGGGCGAATGGGTGGACGTGATGATGCGCTGTCGTGGTGAGATTGTGCTGGAATTGGCAGCGGTGTTTTATGCGGATGTGGCGGTGGAAACCGATGAAAATTTAGCCGAAGTGCAGCAGCAGATTGAGCAAATCAGCGACAAAATCCCCGAATTGCTGACGATTAAACGCCAATCGGGCGATGCGATTGCCCAAGTGATACCGTCTGCGCCCAACCAATCCGACCCTGTGATTTACGAAACGATTGTGTGCGCCATCCATGCCGCCAAGTCGCGCGTGATGATTACCACGCCGTATTTTGTGCCCGATGAATTGCTGCTGACCGCGCTAACCACCGCTGCCAAGCGCGGCGTGGACGTTACCTTGATTTTGCCTGCTAAGGTGGATTCGTTGCTCGTGCGCTGGGCTTCGCAGGCTTACTATCCTAAACTGTTGAATGCAGGCGTAAAAATTGCGCTGTTTGACGGCGGCTTGCTGCACGCCAAAACGCTGACGGTGGACAACGATTACGCGCTGTTTGGCACGGTAAACATGGATATGCGCAGCTTTTTCTTGAACTTGGAAATCAGCCTTGCCATTTACGATGCGCCCACCACGCAAGCCATCGCGCAGTTGCAGCAGCAATATTTGCGCGACAGCCGCCTGATTTCGCTCACGCATTGGCAGCAGCGCGATAAGATTTGGGGCTTGGTGGAAAACACGGTGCGCTTGTTTAGCCCGCTGTTGTAGTTTTCAGGCTGCCTATTTAGGGGCTGTTGACATTCAACTTTTGAAGCGGATTTTGCGTCATAAAATGGCAGATGCAAGGCGAAAATGCGAGCCTATGCCATCCATATGCGATTATTTTTAACGTAGCAGATGCCGTTTTAGGGCGAAAAAGTCGCCAATAATGTTGATTGTCAACAGCCCCTAAATAGGCAGCCTGAAAACCATTTTGCCTACGTTTGCTAAATCAAATTAACTAACGTAAAATATCGCTGTTTTTCTGTAAACAAAAATTAACCACTTTCCAATTCCAATTAGGAGAAAACCATGTCTATGTTGAAACAAACCGTGCTTGCTGCGCTGATGCTGGCAGCCATCCCCGCCTTTGCCAAAGGCCCCAAAGTGCCGTATGACCACAAAGGCATCACTTCCGCCGACATTGTGAAAAGCCCCGATGTGCGCTGGGTAACTGTGGACGAAATCCGCGACAGCATCAAAGATATGCCGCCCATGACCGTGAGCTTTGACATCGACGACACCGTGCTCGTGTCTTCACAATGCTTCTATTTCGGGCGCAACAAATGGTCGCCTAACGGCTTTGAATACCTGCACAACCAAAAATTCTGGGACTACGTTGCCGACGGCTGCGATTTAAGCTCCATCCCCAAAGAATCTGCCAAAAAATTGATTGAAATGCACCAAGCGCGCGGCGACCAAGTGGTGTTCATCACAGGGCGCACCCCCGCCAAAAAACACAAAGACGGCACGATGGACCAACTCGCCAAAATCTTGGAACGCACCTTTGGCGTGAAAAACATGAAGCCCATCAGCTACACACGCGACACGCCTGTTGCGCCCTACAAATACGATAAAACCGCCTACATCGTGAAAGCCCAATCCAAAATTCACTACGGCGACAGCAACGATGACGTACTCGCCGCCCGCGAAGCAGGCATTCGCGGCATTCGCGTGATTCGCCCATCAGTAAGCACCAACCGCCCCTTGCCCGTGAACGGTGGCTACGGCGAAGAAGTGTTGGTGGATTCATCTAACTAATCTTTGCAACTAAACTCGTTTAATCAATGTGTTAAACATTTTCAGGCTGCCTTTGCGATTAAGGCAGCCTGAAATTTTGCATACAGCTTTTGCAGCAAGCATAAGGTGGCTTGTGTAGCAAAGCTCAAACCCGTAAACAAGCAATATCAACGTGTTGCGTGTAAAAAAATCCTGCATCGCGCTGCAAACTATGGCATAATCCGCATCTCGTTGGGTTCACGCCAAACGAATCAGGAGTTTGCAAACGGGTAACGCTACTCGGCAAACTTGTCCGCCGCAAGGCATTATTTTTTAGGAAATTTACTATGCTAACCGTAGAACAAAAAGCCCAAATTATCAAAGACTTTCAACGCAAAGAGGGCGACACAGGCTCATCCGAAGTGCAAATCGCATTGCTCACTTTCCGCATCAACGATTTGACCTCCCACTTCAAAGCCAACCCCAAAGACAAACACAGCCGCCGCGGCTTGTTGAAAATGGTAAGCGCACGCCGCCGTCTATTGGCTTACTTGCGTCGCACCGATGCAGACACCTACCGCAACGTCATCACCCGCTTGGGTCTGCGTAAATAATAGGTAATACAGTTTTCAGGCTGCCTTGTGTGAACCATAAGGCAGCCTGAAATTATTTTGTTGTGCTGTTTTGATTTTTTTATTTCAAGCTGCCATTTCTTTTGCGCCATACTCGCATAAATCGTTGATGATGCAGCTTGGGCATTGCGGCTTAATCGCCTTGCAGGTGTATCGCCCGTGCAAAATCAGCCAATGATGCGCGTTGAGCAAAAATTCTTTGGGCACATATTTCATCAGCTTGTCTTCCACTTCGCGCACGGTTTTACCCCGTGCCAAGCCTGTGCGGTTGGCAACGCGAAAAATATGCGTATCCACCGCCATCACGGGCTGTCCAAAAGCGGTGTTCAGCACCACATTCGCCGTTTTACGCCCCACGCCCGCCAACGCTTCCAGCTCTTCGCGCGTTTGCGGCACTTCGCCGCTGTGCTGTTCTAACAGCGCACGGCAAGTTTGCATAATGTGTTTGGACTTGGTTTGATACAGCCCAATCGTTTTCACATACTCGCGCACGCCGTCCAACCTCAAATCCAGCATCGCTTGCGGCGTATTGGCAACGGCAAACAGTTTTTCGGTGGCTTTGTTTACGCCTTTATCGGTGGCTTGCGCCGATAGCAACACGGCAATCAGCAGCTCAAACGGGCTGCTGAAATTGAGTTCGGTGGTGGGGTAGGGGTTGGCGGCGCGCAGGCGTTCAAAGATTTCTTGGCGGATGCGTTGGTTCATGGTTCTTATCGTAGGATGGAAACAGTTTTCAGGCTGCCTTTTGGGTGGGCAGCCTGAAAAGGGATGGGATGATGGTTTTGCGGCGGTTATTGTTTAACGATCCATTTGCCTTTGCGTTTGATGATGCGAACATCTTCAACATGCGTTTTTTGGCTGTTGCTACGATAATAAAATTCTACTTTGCAAGAGAACACCGCATCTATCATGCCGCCTTGGATTTTTTTGCAAGGGTCAGTAATGGTAAGCATATTATTGCGCGTATCTTTCATTTCAGGGTATACCACGCGAATGGCTTCTTTAACTTCTATATCTGTTGGTGGGATAATCGTAAAGTTATTGGATTTATACACATGATACGCCCCAGCTAAAATCGCCACAGTAATCAAAGTCTTTACAATCTTCATAATCTTTCCTTATATATTCAAAGTTTAATCAATCAACGCTCCGCCTGAAACACATCACGATTGGTTTCAGGCAAATCCATTTCGGGCTGCCGTTGGGCTTGTGCCGCAGCTTCCGCCATCAGGCGTTTTTTCTCGCCGATATACTGGTTAATCTGCTGCACCAATTCTTGCGTGCCCTCGTGCGTTAAGGCACTAATTTTAAACAATCTGGGCGTGGTCATGTCAAATGCAAAGCGGTCATCGGGGGCAGGGTAGTCCCAGCCGATGGCAGCGAGAAAATCCGCTGTGCGTTGCTGCGCGGTCGCTTCGTCCAGCATGTCCAATTTATTGAGTACCAACCAGCGCGGTTTGTCGTACAACTCTTCGTCGTATTTTCGCAACTCGTTCACAATCGCCAAGGCTTCGGCGGCGGTGTCGGTGGTGTCGTCAAACGGGGCTAAATCTACCACGTGCAGTAGCAAGCCTGTGCGCGAGAGATGCTTCAAAAATCGATGTCCCAAGCCCGCGCCCTCTGCCGCGCCTTCAATCAATCCCGGAATATCCGCCATCACAAAGCTGTTGTTTTCATCCATGCGCACCACGCCCAAATTGGGATGCAGCGTAGTAAACGGATAATTGGCGACTTTGGGGCGGGCGGCGGAAACGGCGCGAATCAGTGTGGATTTGCCCGCGTTGGGCATCCCCAGTAGCCCCACATCCGCCAGCACTTTCAATTCCAACTGCAACGTACGCGCTTCGCCTTCTTCGCCGTTGGTAAACTGTTTGGGCGCGCGGTTTACCGATGATTTGAAGTGAATATTGCCCAAGCCGCCTTTGCCGCCGTTTGCCACGCACACGCGCTGCCCGTGGTGGGTTAAATCGGCAACGATTTCATCGGTGTCTACATCGCGAATCAGCGTGCCCACAGGCATATGCAGTTCAATATCGTCCGCACCTGCGCCATAGCGGTCGCTGCCGTGTCCTTTTTCGCCGTTTTTGGCTTGATAGCGTTTCACAAAACGGTATTCCACCAGCGTGTTCACGTTTTCATCGGCAACGGCAAACACACTGCCGCCACGCCCGCCATCGCCGCCATCTGGCCCGCCACGCGGCACAAATTTTTCACGGCGAAAACTGGCTGCGCCGTTGCCACCGCGTCCACCAAAGACTTCTATTTTGGCTTCGTCTATAAATTTCATGGATTGGATTCTCGTTTGGGATAGTTTAGGCAGCCTGAAAAATATTAGTCTAACCGGTTTTGCAATTCAGTTTCTATTTCAGGAATAAGCAAAAGCTGTTCAATAAAATAATCTAAATTATCTCGTCTATCTCGTTCGCGTATAGCAATAATTTCATTATATTGAATGCATAAGATTTCGCATAGTTCACGCCCAGTCAGTATATGTTCATCATCGAAGACATTTTTAAAACCTATTTTAATCATTTCTCTTTTTTCTTGATTAAAACTGCATATGTAGTAATTTGTTGAAAAAGGAATTTTTGAGCCAAAAATTGTAGCAAACTTTTCTAAATGTTCCTTTTCTGCTTGCGATTTTTTGGTATCAAAAGCATCGCCATCTTTAAGCTCAATAATTTTGCAAACACGATATTCTTGCACGATAAATATCAACATATCGGGTTCAATTTTTTCAACGCCTTTGCTGTATTTTTTTGATTTTTTAAATGTCTTTTTTAAACACAGATAAACGCCATTTTTTATTTTGCCCATTGTTGCGTTATCAATAAATTCATCAATATCTGCAATTTGTGTGCAGCGTTCAGCAATCAACCGTTCCAACTCATTGCCGTTAGCAATCACTGTGGCTTGCACACGCGATAATAATTGTCCCAACGCAACATTTCCTAAAACCCGCGTATAGCCTGAATTTTCGCCATCTAATCTGCCTTTGGCATCACGAATTTTGCTCATAAATTATCTGCTCCAAAAATTAAATCGCTACCCAAAAACTGACGATTGGTTTGTTGGCAAGCCGACAAAACCGAATAGCCACCCGATGCAGGGTCAAGTACCACGTCTTGTTCTTGCGTGGTTGCCAGAATCAGTTTTTTTTGTAATTCAACAGGCTTAGCGTGTGTATGTGGTTTATTGGTTAATTTCTCTTCCCATACATCAGGAATGTCGTGTAGTATCCAAGTAGATTTGGCTTTACGCGGAAATTTCTGAACGACAACCAAATATTCACTTCTGCGCCGACTACGGTATCCCATACCAATGCGCTTTTTGTCCCAAGTAATCATATCTACTACTTGCATACTAGGTAATCGAGCAAACCACGGTTTCATACCTTCTGCTAAATGAAATTTGTCTACCCACAAAAACAAATAACCATTAGGCAATAGCACGCGTTCAATTTTCCGAATAAATGCGGTAATGGTTTCTTCTGACATTTGTGGCAAACCTGAGCGTTGCTGCCCTCGGTTTTTGCCTTCATTGCCGTAAGCCATTTTATCCAAGATGCCACGATATTGCGGGTCAAAAAAGACGACTTTAATGGTTTCGTTGCGAAGCAAATCTAGCAAAGCCAAGCCGTCCATTTTGTTTTTTTTGTTGAGTAATAAATAATGTTGCTGGTCTTTAAACATACTTCGCTTTCTAAACAATGACTTCAAGCAGCCTGAAAATCGGTTTCAGGCTGCCTGAAAGAATGAAAAACGAGCGCATTATAAAAGACTTGGCGCAGCTTTGCCCGAATATTTGCTACAATGCGCCGCACCGTTTTCAGGCTGCCTTAATCCGTTCGCTTAGGCAGCCTGAAAATGGATTTTAGAACCTGTATTCACTGTTTTCTAGGTAGATTTGATGACATAAAAGCGCAGATACAAGGCAAAAAGCACAGCAAGGTTGGACACCTTGCGCGCATTTTTAACGCAGTAGCCGTGTTTTTAGGGCATTAAAGGTGCCTATGAAAAGAGTGAATACAGATTCTTAATGAAAGGAAAACCATGTCTCGCACCCCACAAGAGCTTGGCGGCATCACGCTGCTGGGCAACCAAAAAACGCAATATCCCACCGACTACGCGCCCGAAGTGCTGGAATCGTTTGATAACAAGCACCCCGATAACGATTATTTTGTGAAATTTATCTGCCCCGAGTTCACCAGCCTTTGCCCGATGACGGGGCAGCCCGATTTTGCCACCATCGTTATCCGCTATATCCCCGATGCGAAAATGGTGGAAAGCAAATCGCTGAAACTGTATCTGTTCAGCTTTCGCAACCACGGCGATTTTCACGAAGATTGCGTCAACATTATCATGAAAGATTTGATTGCGCTGATGAATCCGAAATACATTGAAGTGTTCGGCGAGTTTACCCCGCGCGGCGGTATTGCCATCCATCCGTTTGCCAACTATGGGCGACAGGGCACGGCGTTTGAAGCGATGGCACGCGAGCGACTGTTTGGGCACGACAGGCAATAGCCGTCGGCATAAGCATGAGGCAGCCTGAAAATGAAATACCGCCTGTTTTGTTCACATGGCTGGCAGCCTGCCACGCCGCCCAATCCGCCCCCGATATGACTACGCTTGCCATTACCGGCCACACTGCGAGCCTGCCGCGCTTTATGCTGTGCTGATTAACCGCAACCCTGGAATACTTTACGAAACTGCTGAGCCGCTTTCTGCCAAACGAGCCGTGCACGCCAAGGTTTCGCCCGATGCGCCGATTGCCGAGCTGTCATTGGAAGCGCGCTACCGCACGCAAACCGTTACCGCGCGCTGCGAGCCGCCTGCCGCGCCGTCAGGCAAAACCTTGGCGGTCGTGTTCAACGGCACGGAGAAATTGGCTTGCCGTTGGCAGGATTGATTTTCAGGCTGCCTTCCAGGCACGGATAATCCACACGGCGGTGCAGAATTTCCTTATAATCCGCCCCTTTCGCAGGCAGCCTGAAAAAGGCTGCCCTTTTCAACCCCGCGCGGTTCGTAACCCTCCCGCGTTGATATTAAGAACCTGTATTCACTATTCCCATAGGCATCTTTAATGCCCTAAAAACGCGGCTACCGCGTTAAAAATGCTCGCAAGGTGTCCAACCTTGCTGTGCTTTTTGCCTTGTATCCACGCTTTTATGTCATCAAATCTACCTATGCGAATCATGAATACAGGTTCTTAATCAAAACCAAAACTAGGAAACCCTATGCAAAACTACCTGTTTACCAACAAACAAAAATCCCAAGCACTTTTTTGGCTGGTGTTGTTCCACATCGCCGTCATCGCATCCAGCAACTATCTGGTGCAATTCCCGTTCACCATCACATTGCCCAACGGCTTTGAAGTCCATTCCACATGGGGCGCGCTCACTTTCCCCTTTATCTTTCTCGCCACCGATTTAACCGTGCGCATCTTCGGGCAAACGCTGGCGCGCAAAATCATCTTTTTTGTGATGCTGCCCGCGCTGCTGCTGTCCTACGCCCTTTCCGTGCTGTTCCAACAAGGCTCGTGGACAGGCATCGCTTCGCTGCAAACCTTTGTGCCCATTGTGTTCCGCATCGCGCTCGCCAGCTTTTCTGCCTACGCCTTTGGGCAATTGATGGATATTTTTGTGTTCAACAAACTGCGCCAGCTTAAATCGTGGTGGATTGCGCCGACCGCGTCCACATTCGTGGGCAACGCGCTGGACACGCTGCTGTTTTTCGCCATCGCGTTCGCAGGCAGCGACGATGCCTTTATGGCGGCGAACTGGCAGCACATCGCCTTTGTGGATTATCTGTTCAAACTCACCATTTGCACGCTGCTGTTTGTGCCCGCTTACGGCGTGGCGTTGAATTATGTGCTGAAAAAATTGGCAGAGAGTGGGCAGCAGTTTCAGGCTGCTTAGTGTGTGTTGACATTCAACTTTTGTAGCGGATTTTGCGTCATAAAATGGCAAATGCAAGGCAAAAATAGGCATAAGGGACAAATTTACTGCTAAATCCGCGCCACGCTCGCCACGCCTTTCACTTCCGCCACGCCCGCCAACACGCGCGGCAGTTCGTCCACTTTTTTCATTTCCAGCGTAAAGCGCATGCTGGCTTCTAAATCGCGCGTTTGCATTTGCACGGCGGTAACGTTCACTTTATACCGCGCCAGCGCATCGGACACATCGCGCAGCAAGCCGCTGCGGTCGTTGGCGCGCACTTCAATATCAATCGCAAACACTTGGTTGGCATCCAACGCCGCCCAGCTTGCGGGCAACACTTTTTCAGGCGATTGTTTCGCCAGATGCTCAAAATCGCTGCACCCTTGCCGATGGATGGATACACCGCGCTCGCGGGTAACAAAGCCGATGATTAAATCGGGCGGCGCGGGTTTGCAGCATTTTGCCAGCGTGGTCAGCAAGCCGCCTTCGCCATCCACCAGCACGCCGTTTTTGTCGCCCGATTGGATTTTGGATTTTTTCACAATGCTGGTCGCGCTCACGGGCACGGGCGCAGGCTCAACCAACGCGCCGCAGGCTTTTTGGATGGCGCGGGGCGTGATTTCGCCTTGCCCCAGCGCGGTAAACAAATCATCCAGCAGCCTGAAACCCAGCTTCTCGCAAAGCTGTTGCTGATTGGGCTTGGGGCTGATTTTGCCGATGATTTTTTCAAACTGGCTTTTGCCCGCTTCGCGCACCGTTTCGGCATTTTGGGCGCGGATGTAGGCGCGGATTTTGCTCATCGCCTTGTGCGATTTCACCCAGCCTTCATACAGCCAGTTCACCGATGGATACCCTTCTTTGGCGGCGATGATTTCCACGCGCTGCCCGTTTTCCAGCGGGGTGGACAGCGGCACAATCTGCCCGTCCACTTTTGCGCCACGGCAGCGGTCGCCCAAGCTGCTGTGCAAGGCGTAGGCAAAGTCAATCGGCGTTGCGCCTGCGGGCAGCGACAACACTTTGCCATGCGGGGTTAAAACATAAATGATGTCGCTAAACAATTCGGTTTTGAACGCGGCGGCCAGGTCTTCTTTGCCGCTTTCTGCCATGTTTTCGCGCCAATCTAAAAGCTGGCGTAGCCATGCGATTTTTTGCTCATACGCGCTGTCGCCCTTGCCGCCTTCTTTGTATCGCCAATGCGCTGCCACGCCAAATTCGTTGAATTGGTGCATTTCAAAGGTGCGGATTTGCACTTCAATGCTTTTGTCTTCGGGCCCTACAATCACGGTATGCAGCGATTTGTAGCCGTTGCCTTTGGGGTTGGCGATGTAGTCGTCAAACTCGCCTGGAATGGGCTGAAACAGGCTGTGGATGATGCCGAGCGTGGCATAGCATTCGGGGATGGTGTTCACCAAAATGCGCACGGCGCGGATGTCGTATAGCCCATCAAAATCCAGCTTTTTCTTCACCATTTTTTTGTAGATGGAATAGATGTGTTTAGGTCGCCCCGCTATATCGTATTGAATGCCGACTTTGTCCATCTCGCTGCGGATGATGTTGAGAAAATGGTCAATGTATTCCAAGCGTTCGGTGCGTTTGTCTTCCAATAGCTTGGCGATGCGTTTGTATTCTTCGGGGTTTTGATGGCGAAAGCCCAAGTCTTCAAGCTGCCATTTGAGCTGCCACACGCCCAAGCGGTTGGCAAGCGGGGCGAAAATATCCAGCGTTTCTTTGGCAACGGCGCGTTTTTCGGGGCTATCGGGCGTTTGCCCCAAAAATTGCATGGTGCGGGTGCGCAGCGCGAGTTTAATCAGCACCACGCGAATATCGGACACCATCGCCAGCAGCATTTTGCGCATGGCTTCGGCTTGCGCGGCGCGTTCATCGGGCGTGGCAAGCGTGTCCACTTTGGCAAATTGGGTGAGCTTTTGCACTTCGTCTATGCCTTGCACCAGCGTTACCACGGTTTTGCCACATTGCTCGGACACAGTTTCTTGCCAGTTGGGCAGATAGCTGGAAATTTCGGCTAACACGGTGGCGGCAACGGCTTCGGGCAGCAAATCCATGTCGGCAACCATTTTGGCGGCGGCAAGCAGATGCTGTAACACAGGTTCGCGGGCGATGTGGGTTTTGGCTTCGGGGGGATAATGCTGCGCGGCAAGCTGTTGCGCGGCGATGAGCATTTTTTGATAGGGCTCAGATTGGGCGGTGGTATAGGCTGCGTAGTCTTGCTGGACTTGGGCTAGGTCGGCGAGTTCGCTCATGGTGGGTTTCCTTTTTTGAGTGTGTGGGACTACATCGGGGCTTATTATATGTAGAAATAAACCGCGTTGTTTACACAACAGTTTGGGAAAAATAAGCCTGCAACACTTCAAAGG
>NZ_JAUMZV010000054.1 GCF_030527935.1 Kingella sp. (in: b-proteobacteria) | reverse complement strand
ATCGCCAAACTCTTTATTCCTTATACCCCCTTCGGTTCTTCGACCAAAGGGGGTTCGGTTTTGGCGGAAGAGAATTTAAAGCTATAATGCGCTTTTTATTTTTGGTGGCAATCTGATGAAGGTTATTTATCCACCCAAGTTTTTGGGTATTTTAGGCGGCGGGCAGTTGGGCAGTATGTTTACGCTGGCGGCGAAAACGATGGGCTATCAAGTGATGGTGCTTGAACCCGATACGCATTCGCCTGCGGCTAGGTTTGCGGATAAGCATCTTTGTGTGCCGTTTGATGATAAAAATGCGCTGGCAGAATTGGCGCGATGCGCTGCGGTTACTACGGAGTTTGAAAATGTAAACGCGGGGGGGATGCGTGATTTGGCGGTTGCTACCCAAGTTTCGCCCAGTGGCGAATGCGTAGCGATTGCGCAAAATCGGATTTGGGAAAAAGAGTGGATTCGCAAGGCGGGCTTGGAAACTGCGCCGTATCGGGTGATTCAGGCTGCATCGGATATTGTGGCGGAATGTGAACCGTTGTTTCCTGCGGTGCTGAAAACGGCAACGTTGGGCTATGATGGCAAGGGGCAAATTAAGGTGAGCACGTTGGCGGGATTGCAGGCAGCGTTTGTTGCGCTGGGCAATGTGCCGTGTGTGTTGGAGCAATTGGTGGATTTGCGTGCGGAGATTTCGGTGATTGTGTGCCGTTTGGATGATGCGCGGATTGCAACGTTTGACCCTGCGGAAAATCATCATGCAAACGGCATTTTGGCGTATTCGCTGGTGCCTGCGCGGCTGCCTGAAAACTTGCTAGCCGAAGCCAAACAGATGGCAGTACGCTTGGCAAATGAGTTGGATTATGTGGGCGTGTTGGCGGTGGAGATGTTTGTGGTGGGGGATGAGCAGCGGTTGGTGGTGAATGAGATTGCGCCGCGCCCGCATAATAGTGGGCATCATACGATTGATGCGTGTGCGAGCAGCCAGTTTCAGCAGCAGGTGCGCTTGATGTGTGGCTTGCCGCCTGCGGATACGCGCTTGCTGTCGGCGTGTTGCATGGCGAATATTTTGGGCGATGCGTGGGGCGAGCAGGGGGAAGAGCCGAATTGGGCGGGGGTGTTGAATCATCCGCAGGCGCATTTGCATTTGTATGGCAAGGTTGAGCCGCGCAAGGGGCGCAAGATGGGGCATTTTACGGTGTTGGCGGATTCGGCGGACGAAGCCTATCGCATCGCGCAATCGCTGCATCAACAGTTAAAGTTTCAATGATTAGGCAGCCTGAAAACGGTTTTCAGGCTGCTTTTGGTATAGCTTATGAGTGATTTTGTATGGTTTTCAGGCTGCCTAAAACGGGCGATGATAGCGGCGAGCGCGGTATGGCTATCGGCGTGTTCGCTAGTGGCGTATCAGCCGACCAAAACGATTGACCGCGTGCGCGAGAATGAAGGCTACCGTTTGGAGCTGAGCATTCAGCGCAGTAATCAAGATAACACGTTGGTGATTATGATGTTTTCGGGCGGCGGCACGCGGGCGGCGGCGTTGGGTTATGGCGTGCTGACGGCGTTTAACGATTATCCGCTGCTGCTCAACGGCAGGCGCACCACACTGACGGCGAGCAGCGATTTGGTGTTTGGCGTGTCGGGCGGCTCGGTGCTGGCGGTGTATTACGCGCTGCATGGCGAGCAGGTGATTCCGCGTTTTGAAGAGCGGTTTTTGAAGCAGAATTTTCAGCGGCTGATGTTTAAGCAGGCGTTGTCGTTTTCCAATATGCCGCGCTTGGCTTCGCCTGAATATGGGCGCGGCGATTTGCTGCAAGAGCAGTTTGAGAACACGCTGTTTGGCAATATGACCTTTGGTGATTTGAACAAATATCGCAAAGGCCCGTTTGCGGTGATTAGTGCCACGGATATGGCTTCGGGACAGCGCATTGATTTTACGCAGGAAAATTTTGACCAATTTTGTTTGGATTTGTCGGATTTGCGCGTGGCGCGGGCGGTGGCTGCGTCTAGCTCGGTGCCTGTTATCTTTTCGCCGCTGACGTTGAACAACAACAGCGGCAACTGCGGCTACACCGTGCCTGCGCGTTTTCAGGCTGCCTTGGTGTCGGATGGCGATTCGTGGCAAGAGAAAACGCGGCACGAGATTTTGCGCAATCCTTATTATGCCGATAGCAAGGCGCGTCCGTTTTTGCATTTGGTGGATGGCGGTTTAACGGATAATTTGGGGCTGCGCAGTTTGCTGGAAACGCAAGAGATTTATCCGAATAGCTCGTTGCAGTCGATGCTGGAAACAAAAAACATCGGCCGCGTGATTATTGTGAGCGTGAACGCGCAAAATCAGATTAGCGAAACGATTAGCCAGCAGGCGAAAATTCCATCGTTCCGCGACATGATTAACGCAACGATTGATGTGCCGATTGCGCGGGCTTCGCAGGAATCGCTGCGCCAATTTCGCGCGATGGTGAACAGCTGGAATGCGGCGCAAAAAGATGCGGAGAAGCCGATTCGGATGCATTTTGTGAGTTTGAGTTTGCATGATTTGCCGCAGTCTAAATTGCGCACGCGCGCGCTGAATATTCCAACAACGTATTATTTGCCGCGCGAGAGCATCAATGATTTGAAACAGGCGGCGAAAATTTTGGTGAAACAATCGCCCGAGTTTCAGCAGCTGCTGCAAGAAGTGGGGCAGCCTGAAAAGAGTAGGGCGGGGGAAACGCCTGCGCCTGCGCCAGAAAACGTGCAATAGGATTTTCAGGCTGCCTATGGGTACATCAGTAGGCAGCCTGAAAACTATTTTGGCGGTTGGGGTGATATTTATCCATGCTCTATTGGCTTCGCCCAACCCCGTTATGCCATTTGGTAAAAATTGGCTAAAATTCAGCCTGCGCGCGGGCAAGCCGCCCGCCATTGTTTTCAGGCTGCCTTTGGGCTGTGCCAACATGAAGGCTGCCTTAAACCTAAACGATGGCAGCACCATCAAAGGCAGCCTGAAACCAAGTTCCGCGCAGCTTAAACGCCTGCCCCCCTTTCTCAACCCCTATCCAAAGGATACGCCATGCAACCCAAATACCTAGCCAAACTCGTTTGCCCGCTTATCAAAAAACCGCTGGAATACCACGCCGACAAGCAAGAGCTGTGGAGCAAAGCCGCCCGCCTTGCGTTTCCCATCCGCGATGGCATCCCCATTTTGCTGGAAAACGAAGCCCGCGAATTGAGCGACTTGGAAGCCAAATCATGAGCGCGATACCGTTCAGCATCATCATCCCCGCGCGGCTATCTTCCAGCCGCCTGCCCAACAAAGCCCTTGCCGACATCCACGGCAAACCGATGGTGGTGCGCGTTGCCGAACGCGCCCAGCAAAGCACCGCCAGCCGTATCATCGTTGCCACCGACTACGCCGACATCCAAGCCGCCTGCACCGTACACGGCATCACCAGCGTTTTAACCAGCAGCGCACACCAAAGCGGCAGCACCCGCCTTGCCGAAGCCGTGCAAATTTTAGGGCTGCCTGAACACGAAATCGTGGTCAACGTGCAAGGCGATGAACCGATGATACCCGCCGCGCTGATTGACCGCGTTGCCCACAAGCTCGCAGCCAGCGACGCGCCGATGGCAACTGCCGCCCATCCTGTGCACGATTTTGCCGAGTTCCAAAACCCCAACTGCGTGAAAGTGGTGCTGAGCCAAGCGCAAAACGCGCTGTATTTCAGCCGCGCCCCCATCGCCTACCCGCGCGACATCATGCAAGCGGGCGATTTCAGGCTGCCGCAACCCGCCCCGCTGCGCCACATCGGCATCTATGCCTACCGCGCGGGCTTTTTGCAGCAATACGCCGCCATGAGCGTGTCGCCGCTGGAAACCACCGAAAGCCTAGAACAACTGCGCGTGCTGTGGCACGGCTACCCCATCGCGGTGGAAGTGCTTACCGAAGCCCCGCCCGCAGGCGTGGACACGCAGGAAGATTTAGACCGCGTGCGCCGCGAGTGGACGGCGTAAACAGTTAGGCAGCTTGGCGACGAGCCGTCGCCGCTCCATTCTAGGTTTCAGGCTGTCTCATGGCTTCTATAAAGGTCTCAGCCTTGAAAACAAATCAAGCATAAAGGCAGCCTGAAAATGCTCCACACCCTGCTAGAACGCCATTGGCAATCCCCCCGCCCCGTCCTGCGCCTGCTCCTGCGCCCGCTCTCCATCCTGTTTCGCGCCATCGCCACGCGCCGCCGTGCCCGCTATCTGGCCGGCAGCCTGAAAAGCGAAAAACTGCCCGTGCCCGTGGTCATCGTGGGCAACATCCACGCAGGCGGCACAGGCAAAACCCCCATCACCGCCGCGCTGGTTGCCGCCTTGCAAACGCGCGGCATCGCCGTGGGCATCATCAGCCGTGGCTACGGACGCAGCCTGAAAACGCCCCACGTTTTAACCGCGCACAGCACCGCTGCCCAAGCAGGCGACGAACCCTTGCTGCTCCACCGCCGCACCCACGCGCCCACCGCCGTTGCCAGATACCGCATCGCCGCCGCCCGTGCCCTGCTCGCCGCCCATCCCAGCCTGCAAATCATCATCGCCGACGATGGCCTGCAACACTACGCCCTAGCCCGCGACCTAGAAATCTGCGTATTCCCCGCTGCCGATGCCGCCCGCCACGATTTAGACGTGCTGCCCAACGGCGGACTGCGCGAACCCATCGCCCGCCTGCGCGACGTGAACGCCATCGTGTTCAGCCAAGCCGCGCCCGCCATCGCCCCCGCCGCGCAACAACATTTCAGACTGCCCGAGCGCATCGCCCTGTTCACCAGCCAAGTTGTCGCCACCGCGCCCTATCGCTATGCCCAGCCCAGCGAAAAACTGGATATAGGCAGCCTGAAAACCCACGCCCGCTGCATCGCCATCGCCGCCATCGCCCGCCCGCAGCGGTTTTTTGACAGCCTAACCGCGCTGGGCATCTCCCTTGCGCACACCATCGCCCTGCCCGACCACGCCGCGCTGGATAGAACCGCGCTGCCCGCTGCCGACTATATTTTCGTTACCGAAAAAGATGCCGCCAAGCTGCCCCCGCCGCCGCACGCCCCAAGCAACATCTGGGTGCTGCCGATTGACGCGCAAATTACCCCCGACTTGGCGGATTGGGTGCTGGCGGAATTGGGGATACAGGCAGCCTGAAAATGCGGATGCGGTTTGGCTACGCTGAACTTCGTTTCAGGCTGCCTTATCCCGCCCCAAGGCAGCCTGAAACGGTGTTTAACGAAGCCAAAACTTCCCCCCGCCCGCATCCAAATCCCGCTATAATCCGCCCCGTTTTTCACTCGGCTTAACAAAACCATGAGCCATCCCAACACTTCTTTACTTGAACGCTGGTTCAAGCTCGCCGAAAAAGGCACCACCGTCCGCACCGAACTCTTGGCGGGCTTCACCACCTTTCTTACCCTGTGCTACATCACCATCGTCAATCCCAGCGTGCTCTCGCAAGCGGGCATGGATTTTGGCGCGGTGTTTGTCGCCACCTGCATCGCTTCCGCCATCGGCTGCTTTGTGATGGGCGGCTTGGCGAACTATCCCATCGCGCTCGCCCCTGGGATGGGCTTAAATGCCTATTTCACATACAGCGTGGTGATGGGCATGGGCGTATCGTGGCAAGTCGCACTCGCAGCCGTATTCGTTTCAGGCTGCATTTTTATTGCGTTTAGCTTGTTCAAAGTGCGCGAAATGCTGGTGAATGCGCTGCCGATGAGCTTAAAAATGGCGATTGCGGCGGGCATCGGGCTGTTTCTCGCGCTGATTGCGCTCAAAGACTCAGGCGTGGTGGTCGCCAGCGAAGCCACGCTGCTGAAAATGGGCAATTTATATGTGGAACAAAACGGCGCGAAGCTACCCAACTACCCCGTGTTGCTCACGCTGGCGGGCTTGTTGCTCACCATCGCGCTGGATTATTACCGTGTGCGCGGCGCAATCATCATCAGCATTTTTGTGATTACCGCCATTGCCGCAGGCTTGGGCTTAACGCAGATTGATGGCATTGTGTCCCGCGTGCCCAGCATCGCGCCCACCTTTATGCAAATGGATTTTAGCCATTTGTTTTCAGGCAGCCTGATTGCGGTGGTGTTTGTGTTTTTCTTGGTGGATTTGTTTGACAGCACGGGCACGCTGGTGGGCGTGTCGCACCGCGCGGGCTTGCTGGACGAAAACGGGCATTTGCCGCGCCTGAAAAAGGCTTTGTTTGCCGACAGCATCGCCATCGTGGTGGGCGCGGGCTTGGGCACATCGTCCACCACGCCGTATGTAGAAAGTGCGGCGGGCGTGGCGGCGGGCGGGCGCACGGGCTTAACCGCCATCACCGTGGGCGTGTTGATGCTGGCGTGTTTGTGGTTTTCGCCGCTTGCCAAAGCCGTGCCCGCCTTTGCCACCGCGCCCGCGCTGCTGTATATCGGCGTGCAGATGATGCGCTCCGCCATTGAAATCAACTGGAAAGACATCACCGAAGCCGCGCCCGCGTTTTTGACCATCGCGTTTATGCCGTTCACCTATTCCATCGCCGATGGCATTGCGATGGGCTTTATCAGCTATGCGGCGGTGAAGCTGCTGTGCAATCGCGCCAAGGATGTGCCGCCGATGGTGTGGTTCGTGGCGGTGGCTTGGCTAGCGAAATTTTGGTTTTTGGGGGCGTGATGGGGGCAGGCTGCTTTTGTTTACTGTGAACAATAGGCAGCCTGAAACCTTTGCAAAACCCTAACAGCAGCCTGAAAGTAAGAAATGCCGTCATTCCCGCGTAGGCGGGAATCTTGTTTGATATTAAGAAACTCATGTAAAAACACTACATTGCAAAAATTTCACCAAGATTCCCGCCTACGCGGGAATGACGGAGAATTGACCATTTCTTGTTTCGTTTTAGGTTTTGCAAAGATTTCAGCCTGAAAAGGGGTAATTGATGGTTGGTAAACGATAAGGCAGCCTGAAAACGTGTAGATGCGTTTTCAGGCTGCCTTTTATATCGCACGAACCTTGTAAACAAGGGCGGCTTCAATTCAACCCATTCCAGCTGTTCTCTTGCAGGGCTTTGTGCCAAAGGGCGCGGCGTTCTTGCTCGGCGGGGGTGGGACTTTGGGGGTTGCTGGGCAAGAGTTGGATGATGATGTTGTGTTGGGCGGCTTGGGCGAGCTGGGCGATTTGGCGGATGATGCCGCGGTCGGGGGTTTGCTGGGCGCGGATGCCGATGAGCAGTTGCACGGGCTGGGCGGCAAGCTCGTTGATTAGGCGGGCGAGTTCGGCGCGTTCGTTGATGCTGCCTTTGTCTGTCCAGTCTTGCCCGAGTATGTGGCTGTGCCAGTTGTCGGGGGCGTTGGGGGCTTCTAGCAAAATTGCCCAATGTTCGCCTGCGCTGTTGAGTGGGATTTTGGCGGGGGCAATGGCGGGGCGGTCGGGTTGGTAGTCGCTGGCATCGTCGATGATTTGCCGTTGCCATTGTTGGATGATGTTTTGGTAGTAGGGCTGGGCGAGATTGAGCGTGGGGCGGTAGCGGCGGCTGTGTTGCCAGCAGATGAGCCATGCTATTAGGCGGGGGATGATGCCGTAGCACAGGATGCTGGCGAGCAGCAGGATGCCCCATTGGGCGGCGTGTTCGCTGTGGTAGTGGTTGCGGGCGGCGGCGATGATGTTGGGCGATGGGGTGGGGATGCCGAGTTGGGCGGGCAGCCATGCAAGGGTGTGGATGATGTGGGTGAAGTGTTGGTCGGTGAGCAGGGTGCTTTGCCAGTTGAATTGGTATTGGCGCACGGTGAGCAGCATCAGGCTGGCGGTGAACATGCCGAGCAAGCCGCATAGGGCGATTTGGTGGCTGATGCGGCTGCGTATCCAGCGAAAGGGGGGCTGGGCAGCGGTTTGCGCGTCATGTTCCAGCAGGGTCTGGTGGATGGGGTCTTTCAGGTTGCCTGTGAGCCAAAGGGGGATGCTGGTGGGGGCGCGGTATTTTTGCGTTAGGCTTATCAGCCAGATAATCAGCATCAGGCTGTTGCCGCCGAGTATGCCGACTAGGATGAGCATGAAATTCAGGCTGCTTTGTTGCATCAGTTGGTATGTGCCGAGCAGCCCGATGATGAACCATGCTGCGCAGGCAACGCGGCGGGCGAAGCGCAGGCGTTGCTGATGCTGGGCGAGACGCTGGGCGATGTGTTGGTCGCGGTCTATCAGCTGGGCGCGGCGGTGCAGCTTGGCTTCGGGCGTGCCATCGGCTTGGCGCAGGATCTCGGTGATGGACGCGGGGTCGCTGGGGAAGGGATGGTGGCGTTGTTCTAGCAGGCGGATGAGTTCGGTATGGTGGTAGGGCATTTTGGGGTTGCTGTTGGGGGGAAATACAGGAAACGGCATGCTTGCCCTCAGGCGGTTTTCAGGCTGCCTTAGGGGCAAGAATGCCTTGTTACTTAGAACCTGCATTCACTATGTCCTTATGGGGGGTGGAGAAATGGGCACTTTGCTTCGGCGAAGCGTATCAATTCATTTTCAGGCTGCCTTGGGATGTCTATGGTTTAGGCAGCCTGAAAAAGCTGTTGGCTCAATATCGCGCAAAGCTGTTGCAAATAATGCGCGTCGGTTGCGTCAAAGGTGGCAAGTTCGGTGTGGTCAATGTCTAACACGCCGACCACTTCGCCCGCGCCGTTGTGCAAAGGGACGACAATTTCGGATTGCGATTGGCTGGAACAGGCGATGTGGTCGGGATGCTGGTTCACATCGGGCACAACCAGCGTTTGATTTTGCGCCCACGCCTGCCCGCACACGCCGCGCCCTTTTGGAATGCGCGTGCAAGCGAGCGGGCCTTGAAACGGCGCAAGTATCAACTCACTGCGGCTGTTGTCCACCAAATAAAAGCCCACCCAAAACCAGCTGAACTGCTCTTTTAACACCGCGCACACATTGGCCAGCGTGGCGATGGGAATATCGGCATCGGCAGCAATCAAGGCTTGAAGCTGGGGCAGAAGCTGTTGGTATTGCTCGGCTTTGGGGGCGGGGGTGGTTTGGATGGGGTGCATAGGGTTGCCTTTGTGGAGAACGTTAGAAAAGGGATTTTTTTGGTGGGGAGAGGCAGCCTGAAAGTGTGATTCTAGAATACCCTTAGTTTATTATATAATCCATTTCACAGTTTAGGAGGACCTATGTTTCGATTACTATTATCTACACTTATATGCACCATTCTAACCGCTTGTGCGCCATATGAAACACAACAAGCATTATCTTCAACCGTTGAAAAGGAAAAAACTAAAATTGATACCACCGAAGTTTTTACATCTCCACCTGCCAAAAAGGAAAAAGACCCTATGGAAGCCCGCCGCCAAAAACTAAATCCCAATGTAAAACTCACACCCGAACAACTGCTGCTCAAAACACTAAAACTGATGCAGGAAACCAAGTCTGTTGATGAGCTTACGCCTGAGAGATTGGAAGAGATTTACGGTGTTTCATTTCAAAGAGAAAGCGAAACTAAATACGGTTTTTATGAAAAAATTTCCAAAGATTGGGAACATTATATTGAAGTAATTAGTGAAATTGGAGTATCTCGTTTATCTATTGATTCTACTACTGAATTAGATGCGCGTGTTGGTACTTTTCCAGAGTGCAATATCACATTTGAAGATTTTCTTTCACGAGCAGAAAAATTAGGATTTACTGTCCAACATCAACTAAGATATGACGCAATTTACGAATTTACAAGATTAAATAATGGCTATTTAAATATCCGAGTTATTCCTTTGCGTAGAGAAGCGGGAGATGAACCCAAAGAAGGTGAGCCTAACTGTGTTGGTATGATGAGTATTTATTAAAAGTAATTTTTAACCTAAAAATAGCGAAAAAATTATCCACAAGTTTAAAAAATGTGTAAATTGTTTAAACAAATAAATCGTGATAAAATTTATATTTTTCAATAAACTGTTTTCAGTTTAGGAAGTGTTTATGTTTCGAATGCTACTATTATCTGCGCTCATATGCACAAATTTAGCCGCCTGTGTGCAGTCTGAAACACAGCACACATTAACCCCACCTGTTCAAAAGGAAAAAGAGCCTATGTCAACTCAAATTGATACCGCACAAATCTTTGCCCCATCTCTTGCCAAAAAGGAAAAAGACCCTATGGAAGCCTACCGCCAAAAACTAAATCCCAATGTAAAACTCACACCCGAACAACTACTGCTCAAAACACTAAAACTGATGCATGAAACCAAGTCTGTTGATGAGCTTACGCCTGAGAGATTGGAAGAGATTTATGGGATACATACTGAACCAACTGATGATCATGGATCATATGGATTTGCGGAAAACATTTCAAAAAACTGGTGGGAATATATTGAATTTGTAAAAAATATTATTGGGGGAAAATATTTATCAATACTTTTTAATCAAGAACCTAATCGTTTAAGTGTCAATACTTTTCCAGAGTGTAATATCACATTTGAAGATTTTCTTTCACGGGCAGAAAAATTGGGATTTTCTGTCCAACATCAATTGAGATATGGTGCAGTTTACGAATTTACAACATTAAAGAACAGTTATTTAAATATCCGAGTTATTCCTTTGCGTAGAGAAGCGGGAGATGAACCCAAAGAAGGTGAACCTAACTGTGTTGGTATGATGAGTATTTATTAAAAAGGAATCTTAAAATGGCATTTTCTGAAAAAGCACAAAAAATTATTAATGATTTCAGTAAACAAAACGGCGTAACTAAGGAACACGTTAATAATCTGAAAGATGCAATTTTATCTTCACCTGTGTTAAATGAGCAGTTTAATTACGTTGCTAATAGAGGACTATTACTAAGTTTGCAAGCACTGCCGCCTAATAGTGGCATGGGTGGTGGGTTTAATGGGCAAAACAAAGTAATTTCTATTTCATTGGATCAGTTTTCATCTGCCAATTATCAACAAGAAAAAGGCGATAATGTCTTTGTCTTGGGACATGAAATCCGTCATGCCCGTAACAATAGAGCAATGGGCAAGGCAACATTTAATTATGAACGAGACTTGACACTGGAAGCTCAAAAACCATCTCCAAGGGACTATACCCAAGAGGTGCGTAAAATGATGGCTGCGCACAAATGGGACGAGGTTACCGCTGAAATTGCAGGAAACAATGCGGTAGTTAGTATGGTTAAAGAAGAATCTAGAAATAAAGGGACAGCAATAACCTTAAAAAATATACATCAAGTTGCTAATTTTAGAATGAAAGACTTTATTGAGAAAAACGGTAATAAGTACACAATCAAGTCTAATCTAACTCCAAATGCAGACCTAACTTTAAGCTACAATTCTCGCAATATTCAAGGCATGGAAACTAATTATTTTGACAATCCTGATATTACAGTTGGTAAAGGTAAAGTCAATTACAACCACTATTATGCAGCTAGTGAAATCAGCACAGCCATGTGGTATGAGCAAAACGAACATGGCAAAGAGCATAATCCTGATCCATTCCGTATTGATTTGAAAGCCTTAGGTTTAGATGAGTCGCGTTTAGAGCGGGCTGGTATTCAATTAAACAATCCTAACGACCGTATCCCCTATTATGATTTAGGCAGAAAACAGCATGGTTTGTTTGATCATACTTATAAAACCCATCAACATGTTCCCGTAGAGCAGACAAATCCAGTCGATGATCGGGGCAATAAAGAAACCGTTGATATTTCTAAATCGCTTGATAAAAATGCTTCCGTTCAAGATTTCAATAAGTACGGTTTTGCCGCGCTTTTATCTGACCATGATGATAGTCGCTTTGCTGCGCTAGATAGCATGATGGCTTCCAATGTCGGACAAGATGCTGAACGGAAATCAAGGGAAGCTGTTCAGGCATATGATTTGGAACAAGAGCGCATCCAAGAAATGAATACCTTAACAATCAAAAGATAATGAGAAAAACATGGATTTAGAAAGAAAAATTGATGAACTCATCCAAAACATTATTCTGCTTCAAGGTAAAACCGAACAACGGCAAAAATCTTTTGACTTGGCGGCTTCTCAAGCCAATCAAGCGCTTTCTGAAGCTAGCAAGAAACTTAACGATACTGCCGCAGACATCAGGCAAGTAACACGTCATACAGTGGAACAAGCCATTAATCAGCCTGTGGATAGCTTGGATGAGAGAATAAAAATAATTGGTAGTGTCCTAAAAAGTATGCTACCCGAAAAAATCAAGCGGCATCAAAGCAA
>NZ_JAUMZV010000053.1 GCF_030527935.1 Kingella sp. (in: b-proteobacteria) | reverse complement strand
TCATTTACGGTATTGTCCTTGAAATACTGTAAACAACGCTAGGGATTTCTACACCATATGCTGGGCGGGAAACTAAACAGTCGTTATCAATTAAGACAAACATCAAGGCAGCCTGAAAACGTGGAAAACGGGTTTCAGAACCTGTATTCATTATTTGCATAGGCAGATTTGATGACATAAAAGCGCGGATACAAGGCAAAAAGCACAGCAAGGTTGAACACCTTGCGAGCATTTTTAACGCAGTAGCCGCGTTTTTAGGGCATAAAAGATGCCTATGCAAATAATGAATACAGGTTCTTAGACTGCCTTTGGTTAAGTGATTACTTGTTTTTATCAACAAACTGACCGTAGTTCATAATGCGGTCAAAACGGCGCGAGAGTAAATCGTCCAGTCGCATCCCTTGCGTTTGGGTAATTTGTTGTTCCAGCGTGGTTTTTACGGATTTCATCAGCTCGGCATAATCGCGGTGTGCGCCGCCCAATGGCTCTTTAATCACGTTGTCCACCAAGCCCAGTTTGTGCAGACGGTCGGCGGTGATGCCCAGCGCGGCGGCGGCTTCGGGGGCTTTTTCGGCGGTTTTCCACAAAATAGACGCGCAGCCTTCGGGCGAAATCACGGAATAGGTGGAATATTGCAGCATGTTGATGTAATCGCCCACGGCAATCGCCAACGCGCCGCCCGAGCCGCCTTCGCCGATGATGGTGCAGATAACGGGCGTGTGCAATTTGGTTAATTCGTAGAGATTTTTGCCGATGGCTTCGGATTGGTTGCGCTCTTCCGCGCCGATACCAGGGTAGGCGCCGGGGGTGTCCACAAAGGTGAGCACGGGCATGCGGAATTTTTCGGCAAGGTGCATCAGGCGCAAGGCTTTGCGGTAGCCTTCGGGGCGGGGCATGCCAAAGTTGCGGTGCAGTTTTTCCTTGGTGTCGCGCCCTTTTTGATGCCCAATTACCACCACGCTGTGCCCATTAAAGCGGGCAACGCCGCCGATGATGGCGTGGTCGTCGGCATAATGGCGGTCGCCGTGCAGCTCTTGAAAATCGGTGCACAGCGCGTTGATGTAGTCTTGGGTGTAGGGGCGTTGCGGATGGCGTGAGATTTGCGAGATTTGCGCGGGGGTGAGCTTGGCGAAGATGGATTTGGTTAAATCGGCGGCTTTTTTCTGCAAGCGTTTGATTTCATCGGAAATATCCACGGCAGAATCGCCTTGCACTAGGCGCAATTCTTCAATTTTGTTGTTCAGCTCGGCGATGGGTTGTTCAAAATCTAGATAGATGGGTTTCATGGTCTCGTCTCGCAAAAATGGGGGGTGGGGTTTTTGCTCTATCGCTGGTTAATCAATGGGTTAGGCATGATGACGGGCGATGGGCGGCAAAAATGGCTGAATGATACGCTATCGGTTTGGTTTTTGCACGGGTTTGTGGGCGTTTTGAATGTCAACAGCCCCTAGCTTTCAGGCTGCCTGAAAACGGCTTTGCGGGTAAAATGCGCGTTTTTGTTTTTTCAGGCTGCCTTGCTGGTTTTTCTACGCTTGCAGCAGCCTGAAAATGGATTTTGAGTACAACAGATGAACCGCAATCAAAGCCCCATTGGCGTGTTTGATTCGGGCGTGGGCGGTTTAACCGTCGTCCGCGCCCTGATGGAACGCCTGCCCAACGAAAATATTGTTTATTTTGGCGACACGGCGCGCGTGCCCTACGGCGTGAAATCGCGCTCCACCATTGAAACCTTTACCACGCAAATTGTTGATTTTTTGTTGCAAAACCAAGTGAAGGCCTTGGTGATTGCGTGTAACACGATTGCGGCGGTGGCGCATCAGCGCGTGCAGCAGATGGCAGGCAAAATGCCCGTGTTAAGCGTGATTGAAGCGGGCGCACAAGCCGCGCTGGCGACCACGCGCAACGGCAATATTGGCGTAATCGCCACCAGCACCACGGTAAACAGCAATGCCTACGCCCGCGCCATCAGCGCACGCAACGCCGACACGCGCATTCTGTCGCAAGCCGCGCCCTTGCTGGTGCCGCTGGTGGAAGAAGGCTGGCTGGAACACGAAGTAACGCGGCTGACCGTGCGCGAATACCTGCGCCCGTTGCTGGCGGACAAAATTGACACGCTGATTTTGGGCTGTACGCATTTTCCGCTGTTGAAGCCGCTTATTCAGCAAGAAGCCCCGCAGATTGAGCTGGTTGACAGCTCCACCACCACCGCCGAAGCCACCGCGCAAGCCCTTGCCGCGGCCAATTTGTTGAACACGCAAACCGCCGCGCCCGATTATCGCTTTTATGTGTCGGATATTCCGCTGCGTTTTCAAACAATCGGCGAGCGGTTTTTGGGGCGCAGCTTGGAACAGATTGAGATGCTACGGCTGGGGTAGGGCGGAGGTGTAAAAGGCAGCCTGAAAATGGTTTTTTTTGTTTTCAGGCTGCCTTTGAATACGTCCAAATAAGGAAACAAGATAATGGAACCAACAAGCGTTTGGGTTTTTCAAGGCGATGGGCAGAACGTGGTTTCAGGCTGCTTTACCACGCAAAAGGCTGCCGAAGCGTGGATTGCGCAGAAACGATTAAGCGGCGTGCTTACCGCCTATCCGTTGAACCAGCCGATATATGATTGTGCGATGGAACAAGGCTACTGGCAGCCCACGCAGACGCATCACAGCCAAGCGCGGTTTATCCAAAATTTGCCAGCGCGTATTTGCCCCATTTTCATTATCTTGATGGCGTGCGCCAAAACGGATAATGCGTAATAGGCAGCCTGAAAACAGCGTAATGCTTATTTTCAGGCTGCCAATTTTATCTAACAACTATTTGGCAACGAGCCGTTGCCGCCCCAAGCCCACTTTCAGGCTGCCTTTTAATGGATAGCAAAGGCAGCCTGAAAACAGCGTAATACCCCTTTTCAGGCTGCCTTCATATTTACAACAACATTGACCACAGCCCGCGCAGCAACAGAAACACCGACAACGCCAGCGTAATCGCGTTGTAGCGCAGCGTTAGCAGGTTGGTGCACAGCAACACCAGCGCGGCCAGCAGCAAAATTTGGATAAACGGCACAAGCAGCACAATGCCACCCAGCAGCAGCGCGGTTGCAACCGCCAGCGCAAATGCCGCTGGCCACACGGGCAACTCGCGCCAGCTTTTCCATTTGCCAAAATGGCGGTTGTCTTGCGTTATCAGCGAGATAAAGCCCAGCAGCGCGTAATGTTGCGACAGCAAAAACAGCAGCACATTCTTATCCGCAATCGCCCAAAAATATACGACGGGCGACACCATCGCCAAAATCAGCAGGGTAAAACGCGGTGATTGCAAATGCAGTTTCCACGCCATAATCGCACGCATCGCTACGCTGGCGAGCGCAGCCGTGATAATGAATGAAATCAGCAGCATAAACGGCGTGCCCAAATCGTTCACCAAATAAGACGGATTGGTTTCTTTCATGGCGACATTGTCATACGGAAAAGCGGCACGCGTCATGTCGGCATAGTCTGACGTAAAAATCGCCCACGCCACAAACGCCAAAATTAGCTGAATTACCGCGCCCGAATATTGCCGATTGCCGCGCCCAAATTGCAAAGCATTGGCGACCACCGCGCAGGCAAATATCCACGCGCCAAACGGCACAACCAGCAGCGTACACACGATTTCGCTAGTCGTTTTAAATTGGCTGTTATCCAAAAAAAAGCTCAACCACAGCAGCAGATAGCCGATGGCAAACCCCGCCCAAGCCACTGTGGGCGCGGCGATAATGCGCGAATACGCCATTTGCCACGGCGATAATGCCGACATCCGCAGTTGGTCAAAGGTGTTGGCGGCAATATCGTTTTTCAGGCTGCGTTCCACCAACACAAAGCCTGCAATGGCGGAAAGCATTAAGCCTATGCCGCCAATGCTTGCCAAATGGTTGTGCCAAGCGCGGTATTCGTCTTTGGCAAAGGCAAACAGCGCGTAAATAATCGCCACGCCCGCTATCATGCCCCAGCTTAAATTGAGCCACAGCAGGCGTTGAAATTCGGCGTTGACCCAAATTTTGGGCGTTTTGATGTTTGGCGTGTTCATAGTTTATCCCTTTGAATATTCAACGTGTTTTGATAACTTTCTAACAACGATGTGCGCACCTGTTCCAGCGCGCACACGGGCAGCTGGCGTTGCACCAATTCGCGCAACAACGCCGCGCCCGCGGCATCGCCCGCAGGCAGCACCACTTGCAACGCATCGCCCGCCGCGCTTACGCTCACCGATTGCACCGCTGGCAATTCGCGCACCGCCGCCGCCCAATCCGCCGTTGCGCCATCGGCAAAACGCAGGCGCACGGTTTGCGTTTCAGGCTGCCTTTCATCGTGCAGGGCTTGGAATGCCTGCATCTGCCCCTGTTTGATGATGAGCATATGGCTGCAATATTCGTCCAGCTCCGACAAAATATGGCTGGACACCAAAATCGTCATGCCATCGCGTTGCAGTTGCAACAGCAAAAGCGACAGTTCGTGCCGCGCTTCGGGGTCTAGCCCGCTGGCAGGCTCGTCCAGCAGCAAAAATTTGGGGCGATGGATAATCACTTGTCCAATGCCCACGCGCTGCTTTTGCCCGCGCGACAAATTGCTCACGCGGCTATACAGCTTGTCCGACAGCCCCAAAAGCTGCACCGTGCTGCCCAGCGCGTGCGCCAAATCACCATCGGATACGCCGCGCGATTTTGACGCATAGGTTAAGCATTGGATAACGGATAAGCCTTCGGGCAAGCCAAAGATGTCAGGCAGATAGCCTAGCTGGGCGAAGCTCTCGCGCGGGTTTGCCAAAATGGGCTTGCCGCCCAGCCGCACTTCGCCGCTGCTGGGGCATTCCAGCCCCGCCATGCAGCGCATCAGCGTGGATTTGCCCGCGCCGTTGGGCCCGATTAAGCCTGTGATGCTGCCATTGGGCAGCTCTACGTTGATGTTGTGCAGCACTTGGTGGCTGTCGTAATGGAAATTGAGATTTTGAGCGGTAAGCATTGGGGGGATTCCTTGTAAACAAGAGATGGGGCAGCATGAGAGTGAGTAAAGACGCGATTTTAAAGCAAATAGAGGCAGCCTGAAACGTCAAATGGTAGGGTGGGCAACTGGTTGCCCACCAAATGTTATGAACCAAGGTGGGCAAACAAGTTTCCCACTCTACGGTTTACTGAGGCAGCCTGAAAACGAGCGAAGCGAATTTCTGCGAAGCAACAACAACCGCTAAATACGTTTTCAGGCTGCATCAATCATGGCAATAACAGACAATCGCACCTATCCCCATTCCACACAAAAAGGCAGCCTGAAAACAGAAAATCCATTTTCAGGCTGCCTATTCATTTCAGCAAATTCAACAAACTATTTCTTCAACTCTGCCAAAATCTCATCCACCGTGCCTTTGGCATCGCCAAAACACATCACCGTGTTTTCATTAAAGAACAGTGGATTTTGCACGCCCGCGTAGCCCGTGTTCATAGAACGCTTGAACACCACCACTTCTTTCGCTTTCCACACTTCCAGCACAGGCATCCCCGCGATGGGCGAATTGGGGTCGGTTTGCGCGGCAGGGTTCACCGTGTCGTTCGCGCCAATCACCAGCACCACATCGGTTTCGGGAAAATCATCGTTGATTTCGTCCATTTCCAGCACAATGTCGTAGGGCACTTTGGCTTCGGCGAGCAGCACATTCATGTGTCCGGGCAGGCGACCTGCCACGGGGTGAATGCCAAAGCGCACGGTTACGCCTTGTTTACGCAGCAAATCGGTAATCTCGGCAACAGGATATTGCGCCTGCGCCACCGCCATGCCGTAGCCAGGGGTGATGATGACGCTGCTTGCGCCTTTGAGCATCGCCGCCACATCGGCAGGTTTCACTTCGCGGTACTCGCCCACTTCTTCGCTGCCCGCTGCGGCGGATGCACCATCGGTGCCAAAGCCGCCTGCAATCACCGAAATAAACGAGCGGTTCATCGCTTGGCACATGATATAAGACAAAATCGCACCGCTGCTGCCCACCAGCGCGCCAGTAACAATCAACAAATCATTAGACAGCATAAAGCCTGCCGCCGCGGCCGCCCAGCCTGAATACGAGTTCAGCATAGACACCACCACAGGCATATCCGCACCGCCGATGGAAGCCACCAAATGCCAGCCAAACGCCAGTGCAATCGCGGTCATCACAAGCAGCGCAAACCAGCTTCCATTCGCGCCCACAAATAGCAACATCAACACAAACGACACCAGCAACGCCGCCAAGTTTAATTGATGCTTATGCGGCAGCATCAAAGGCTTGCTGCTGATTTTGCCGTTGAGCTTGCCAAAGGCAACCAATGAGCCTGTAAACGTTACCGCGCCGATAAAAATGCCCAAAAACACTTCCACCAAATGAATGGTGTGCATTTCTTCGGCAACGTTGCCCGCATCAATAAAGCTGTTAAAGCCCACTAACACCGCCGCCAAGCCCACAAAGCTGTGCAACAGCGCAATCAGCTCGGGCATTTCGGTCATTTCCACTTTTTTGGCTTTGTGGATGCCCACCGCCGCGCCAATCAGCATGGCGATGATAATCCAGCCCAAGCCCGAAACGTTGTCAGCAAAAATGGTGGCAAACAGCGCAGTCGCCATGCCCGCGATGCCTGAATAACAGCCCTGCTTGGCGGTTTCCTGCTTGGATAAGCCAGCCAGCGAGAAGATAAATAAGATGGCAGCAACGATGTAAGCTGCGGTTACTAATCCTGTGGACATTGTTTGGTCTCCGAGATTTTAAATTTATAAAATTTTCAGGCTGCAATCTTTGCAAAACCATAGTGGCAGCCTGAAAAATAATCCATGCCGTCATTCCCGCGAAGGCGGGAATCTTGTTTGATGTTCAGCAATTCCGTGAGAATGGTGGGGTAGGTGGATTTAGGTGTTTGGCAAAGGTTTTCAGGCTGCCTTTGTTGTAGCAGGACCTTGTTCATGGCGTTGCTCCGCCATACCCACGCTTGCATTCGTGGTTTAAATCAGCCTTTGCGCTTGCATTAGGCAGCCTGAAAACATTGTTTACGGCTTTTCAACCTTGCGCATTGCGCTGCGGTATAACCATTTGGCTTTGCATAAGTTCGCATGGCTAAATCAAAGATTTAGATACTTACTTATACCCAAATCAAAGATTTGGACAAAGGGATAAGGCTGCCTTATATACAGCCACGTTTACCCTTTTCTAAACATATTCAACATTCTGCGCGTAACAAAAAATCCGCCAAAAATATTGATGCTCGCCAGCAACACAGCAATAAACGCCAACAGCGACACCACGCCGCCCGCGCCAATTTGCAGCAACGCGCCCACTACAATAATCCCCGAAATCGCGTTGGTAACCGCCATCAGCGGCGTGTGCAGCGAGTGGCTCACATTCCACACCACATAATAGCCAATCACGCACGACAACACGAACACGATGAAGTGTTGCAAAAAGGCTTCTGGCGCAACCGCGCCCACCCACAGCACCAACACCGCCGCAATCACCGCAGGCGCAATGCGTTTCCATGCGGGCACGGGCGCAGGCTCGGGTTTGGCGGCAACCGCTTTTTCAGGCTGCCCTGCTGCTTGCTGCGGCGCGGCGGAAACTTGGATGGCAGGCGGCGGGAAGGTAACTTCGCCGTCTCGCGTAACCGTCATATTGCGGATGATGACATCTTCAAAATCCAGTGCGATTTCGCCGTCTTTGTTGGGCGAAAGCAGTTTGGTTAGATTGACCAAGTTGGTGGCATAAAGCTGGGACGATTGCCCCGCCAAGCGGTTTGCCATATCGGTGTAGCCGATGATTTTCACGCCGTTGTCGGTAACAAACAATTCGCCCGCGCGGGTGAGTTCGCAGTTGCCGCCTGTTGCCGCCGCCAAATCCACGATAACAGAACCTGCTTTCATGCTGGCGACCATTTCCGCCGTAATCAGCTTGGGCGCGGGTTTGCCCGGAATAGCGGCGGTGGTGATGATAATGTCCACTTCGCGCGCTTGCTCGGCAAACAGCTTCATTTCGGCGGCGATAAATTCTTCGCTCATCACTTTGGCGTAGCCATCGCCCGAGCCGCCGCTTTCTTGCGGGAAGTCCAGTTTCAGGAATTTGCCGCCCATCGATTCAATCTGCTCCGCCACTTCCAAGCGGGTGTCAAACGCGCGAACCACCGCGCCCAGCGAGTTTGCCGTGCCAATCGCCGCCAAGCCTGCCACGCCCGCGCCGATAATCAGCACTTGCGCAGGCGGCACTTTGCCCGCAGCGGTAATCTGCCCTGTGAAAAAGCGACCGAATGCGTTAGCGGCTTCAATCACCGCGCGGTAGCCCGAAATATTTGCCATAGACGAAAGCGCGTCCAACGCTTGCGCGCGCGAAATGCGCGGCACCATGTCCATCGCCAGCGCGTTGATTTTTTTGTCGTTGAGCTTTTGCAGCAGCTCTTCGTTTTGGCGCGGATAAAGAAAGCTCACCAGCGTTTGCCCTTCGTGCAGGCGGTTGATTTCTTTGTCGCTGGGCGCGTTTACTTTGTAAACCAATGGCGCAGACCAAGCCTCTTTCGCGTTCACCAACACCGCGCCCGCTGCTTCAAACGCCGCATCGGTTAAGCCCGCTGCCACGCCTGCGCCGCGTTCCACCGCCACTTCAAAGCCCAGCTTTTGCAACTGGGCAACCGTGCTGGGCGTAGCCGCAACGCGGGTTTCGCCTTTTAGGGATTCTTTGGGGATGGCTATTCTCATAATGATTTCCTCGGAAGTTGAAGTTGAAAGGGTAGGGTGGTGGAATGTAAACCCGCTTGCAGCATCGTAAACAATAACGCTACAAGTAGGATGTGTGGCTGTGCCACGCACCGTTTAGCAATGTTTAATCTACACGCCCAATCACGCAATCCGCGTTTTCAGGCTGCCTTAATATCTAAACCAGATGCTGTAAACAAAGTATCCATTCGCCCTTGCCCATAGGCAGCCTGAAAAATACCCGAAACAATACCGCAATCAACCCTTGCTTACAAGGCTTAATCAATAATAGGCAAGATTTAACAAACTGTATAGGCAGCCTGAAAAGCGCATTTCATCCATATTGAGTATTCGCCCCGCGCATTCCACCACGCATCCCACGATAACAAACTAAATTGCAAACAAAATCATGCGTATAATTAAAACAAGCAAAATAAACGAATATTTAAGCGTAAAAGTTGTTGATATTCGTTTTTATTAAAAAGATAATCAGTGCGTTTTAAAAAACCTTAACCCAAATTACCGAATACCCCTTTTTTCTTTACGCACGCAAACATGAAGCCCAGCCTACTCACCCTTGCCCTGATTTCCGCCTTTGCCGCCGCCCCTGCCTATGCCGCCGATGAAACGCAGCCTGAAAACGCCGCCGCAGCCAATGAAGCCAGCAGCGAAACCAGCAGTGAGCAATCCGCCCAAGCATCGCAAAATCTGCAAAACATCACCGTTCGCGCCGCGCCTTTTGCGCAAAAAATGGGCACGCAGCGCATCACCAGCCGCCAAATCGCCACCCGCCCGCACACCAACGGCACAATTACCGATTTGTTGCACGACAACCCCAATGTGCAATTTTCCAACATCAGCGGCACCGCCGAGAGCGCGGGCGAAATCGCGCCCGAAAACGTATCGTTCCACGGCGAGAAGTTCTACAACAACAACTGGCAAATTGACGGCATGAACAACACCGACAATTCCAACCCAGGGGCAGGCGCGGGCTATCAAAACACCAACGACAGCGACATGTACGGCTTGCCCAACGGCGGCGCGCAGTCGTTTTGGGTGAATGCCGACATCATCGACAGCGTGGATGTGTACGACAGCAATATTTCCGCCAAATACGGGCAGTTCACAGGCGGCGTGGTGGATGCCAAGCTCAAAGACCCCAGCACCAAAAAAGCATCGGGCAGCGTATCGTTGCGCACCAGCCGCAGCAGTTGGACACGCTATCACGCCGACCCGATAGACGTTACCCAAGCGCAACAAGGCAATTATTACCAACCCGAGTTCACCAAATACGTTTGGGGCTTAAACCTAAACCAGCCGATTAACGACCGCGCTGCGTTGATGTTCTCCTACAACCGCACTCAGTCCAATATCCCGTTTTATCACACCGTGATGAAACAAAAAGAAGACCAAAAACGATTAAGCCAAACCTTTGTGTTAAAAGGTTTATATCGCTTTGACAACGGCGACGCGCTCAAAGCTACCGCCATGTATTCGCCACACGAGAGCAAATACCTGCGCGCCAGCACCAAAGACGGCTCGTACACCAATTCGGGCGGGGGCTACCGCTTTAACCTTGAATGGAAACACTTGTTTGATAAAGGGCAAGTGAGCACCTATCTTGGCGTACAATCCACCCGCAACCGCGTGGAAAACGAAGCCGATTACCATATTTCATACAGCCTAGCCAAACGCCTACCCAGTGCCACCGCCGCAGGCACCAACCCACGTTGTTCTAGTGGTGCAGTATGCGAACCCAACAACATTCCAGCGTGGCTAGATTGGGTAACCACCTTGCGCACCCAAAACGATGGCGCAGGCAGATATTATCCCGACCTTGCCTACAAAATTGGCGACCCACAAAACGCAAGCTATGGCGGCTACGGCACATTTGAAACCACGCGCAAATCGCTGGTTGCCAAGCAAGATTATCTGTTCCCCGATTTGGAATGGGGCAACACCAAACACACCATCGCCTTTGGCTGGTCTGCCGAATGGGCGCAAGCGCGGTATAAACGCTTTAACGATGTGTACAACTACACAGGCAGCTCCGCCCGCTCCACCAGCGGCATCGCTTGCCTTGCGGGCGACCACGGCTGTATTGAAGGGCAATTTTTTACCACGCGCGATTACTACCCCGCCCGCAGCGTAAAAGTGGGCAACAACCACTACGCGCTGTATTTTGAAGACAAAATCAACTGGGGCAACTGGGAAATCACCCCCGGTATCCGCATTGACCACGACCGCTTTCTCAAATACACCGACTTTGCTCCCCGCTTCACCGCCACATGGGATGTGTTCGGCAACGGCGACACCCGCTTGTTTGGCGGCGTAAACCGCTATTACGCGCAAAGCGTTCTGGCGCAAAAATTGAAGAAAAACATCGGCTCGGGCTACCGCCAATCGCGCAGCTTGCCCAACCAAGAATGGGGTTCAACCACCCGCTATGCCGCTGCCTACTTGCAGCCTGATGTGAAAACGCCATACAGCGATGAAGTGAATTTGGGCTGGCGACAAGTCATCAAAAACACCGAATGGACGCTCAAATGGGTGCACCGCGACAGCAAAAAAGGCTTGGCGTGGGATTCGCAACGCATCAACGGGCAACAATATTTCATCCTAAACAACCGCGGCAAAAGCAAAGCCGACACATTTAGCTTGGCGTTTAACCTGCTGCGCCCGTGGAAAATCACCGATTGGGCGGTGGTGGGCATCAGCGGTGGCGCAACCTATTCGCGCAACAAAGCCAACAATTCGTCTTACGACAACACATCGGTGAACTCGCTGGACAACGGTCGCTTAACCGAAGAGAGCAGCAAAATCATCTTTGATGGCAAGCTGATAGACAAAGACAAAATGCCCGCCATTGACTACAACACGCCGTGGCGCGCCTTTGCCAACATCAGCGTGGATTTCCCCAAAATCAAGCTCAATTGGAGCACCCGCCTGAACTACGCTGCGGGCTATTCGCAATACACCACATCCAGCAAAAACTGCCCCGCGTATAACCCTGATATTTGCGGCAGCTATACAGGCAGCGTGGGCGTGTATGAAAAAGAAAAATTCAAAAACGCCTTCACCGTGGATTTGGGCTTAACCCAAACCATCCCCATCGGCAAAAACAAGCTGGATTTGAAGCTGGATGTCATCAACGCTTTTGACACCGTTATCCGCGCCCGCACCAGCCGTGCCAGCACCAGCACCAGCAATACTGTGTCGTATAAACTGGGACGACAATTCTGGTTTGAAGCCAAATATAGCTGGTAAAAGATTGCGCTTCGCCAACCGCGTTTCAGGCTGCCTGATGCGTTTAAGCCTAGGCAGCCTGAAAATTGTTTTAGGTGGCGATGGCGCGTTGTTATTAGAGATAAAGGCAGCCTAAAACCTTTGCAAAACCTAAACCGCCACAAGAAATAGTCAATTCTCCGTCATTCCCGCGCAGGCGGGAGTCTTGGTTAAGTTTATGCAATGAATTGTTTTTAATAAAATTTTTGGGGCTGTCCTAGATAACTAGGACAAATCGTGCTTTACTAGTTGTTTTAAA
>NZ_JAUMZV010000052.1 GCF_030527935.1 Kingella sp. (in: b-proteobacteria) | reverse complement strand
ATGGTTATGTGTGATGATTAAAAAATAGGCAGCATACTTTTTAGGACATTACCCAATTTCCTATGACGCTATTATCCTTAGCTTCATAGTTTTTCAAAAATCCAGTAATTACAAAAGTTTTTCTAAATTAAATTTATTATTTTTTTAAAAATATATTTTTATATTCTAAAAAATATTTACTTAATTTAAATCTAATGAGTTAATTTAAGCAGTCTCCACCATGCAAAGCAAAACCCTTCCCCAATGGCTCGCCCATTTAGAAACCGCCCATCCCAACCCCATAGACATGGGTTTAACCCGCGTTGCCCAAGTGAAAGACGCGATGAACCTTGCGCCTGCCTGCCCCGTTATCATCGTGGGTGGCACCAACGGCAAAGGCTCAACCTGCGCTTTTTTGTCGCACATCTACGCCGCAGCGGGCTACAAAGTCGGCACGCTCACCAGCCCGCATTTGCTGCGCTTTAACGAGCGCATCGCCATCAACAGCCAGCCCGTGAGCGATGACGACATTGTTGCCGCGTTTGAACGCATTGAAGCCGCGCGCGGCGATGTGTCGCTCACCTATTTTGAATTTAACACCTTGGCAGCGGTGGATATTTTCAGGCTGCATCAGGTGGATGTGATGATTTTGGAAGTAGGCTTGGGCGGGCGGCTGGATGCGGTGAATGTGTTTGATGCCGATTGCGCCATTGTTACCAGCGTGGACTTGGAACACCAATCCTATTTGGGCGACACATTGGAGCAAATCGCCAAAGAAAAAGCGGGCATTTTCCGCGCAGGCAAGCCCGCCATTTTTGGGCAAGACCCCGCGCCGCATTCGCTGGGGCAACACGCCAAAAACATTGGCGCAAAACTGTTGCAACTCAATCACCAATTTTCCTACATCGCGCGCATTGATAGCTGGCAATGGCAAGCCAACAACGGCAGCCTGAAAATTGATTTGCCGCTGCCTGCCTTGCAAGGCGCGTTTCAGCTTAACAACGCCGCTTGCGCCGTTGCCGCCGTGCAAATCATGCGCCAGCAGCTGCCTGTGAGCAACGAAGCCTTGGCGCAAGGCATCGCCCAAGCGCAAAACACCGCGCGGTTTCAAATCATCCAACAGCAGCCTGAAATTATTTTAGACGTGGCGCACAACCCGCACGCCGCCCGCGCCCTTGCCAGCAGTCTGAACGCCCTGCCCGCCAAGCGCACGCTTGCCGTGTTCAGTATTCTTGCCGATAAAGACAGCGATGCCGTTATCAGCACCTTGCAAGGCAGCATAGACGAATGGTACATCGCCCCGCTGGATTTGCCGCGCGGCATGACGCTTACCGCACTCACCGCCAAGCTGAAAAAGCACGACATCCAAACCATCCACCCCCACAACACGATTCAGGCTGCCTACACCGCCGCCTTATCGCAAGTTACGGAAAATGATAGAATAATTGTGTTTGGCTCGTTTCACACCGTAGCCGAAGTTTTAGGCAGCCTGAAAGACAAAGCAAACGCCAGCAACGCCCATTCCAGCGAAGCGGCAACCCAAGCCGCCGCCCAAGCATCATCAGAAAGACCCGAAAACATGAATCATCCACAGCCCGAGCATCACAACAACCAAGACGTGTTAAACGAATACGAACATCTGAAAAACAAAAACCGCCGCCGCCTAATCGGCGCAGGCGCGATTACCGTGTTGGCGGGGGGCTTGTTTGCCGCCGTTGCCAGCAATGGCCCCAAAGACAACATTGAGCCCAAAATGGCGCAACCGCAGCAGCAACAGCACGTTACCACCGAAGTGCTGCGCCCCAGTGGCGTTGCCCCGCAAACCGCGTCCACCGTGCCCACTCTAACCGCCGCCGAAGCCAGCCGCCCCGTTACGCCCAGCTCGCCCAGCTCGCGCGTGGTGAAACCTGCAACGCCGTTGGCACAAGACAGCAGCAGCGCGAAACCGCGCAACCAAACGCCCGCTGCCGACACCGCGCCCACGCTCGCCGATGCCGACAGCCAAGCCAGCCTTGCCGAGCAACGCCGTTTGCGCCGCGAAGAACAGCGCAAAACGCAAGAACAACGCCGTTTAGAACAGCAACAAGCGCGTGAAGAAGCGGCACGCAAACGCGCCGAAGCCCGCCAAGAACGCGCCGAAGCCCGCGCCCGCGCCGAGCAAGAACGCATCGCCAAAGCCCGCGCCGATGAAGCCCGCCGCAAACAAGCGCAAGAAGTGGTTGCCAAAGCCGAAGCCGAACGCGCCGCCAAACAAAAAGCCGCCTTGGAACGCGCCGCCGAGCAAAAAGCCGCCGCCGATGAAGCCCGCCGCACCGAACGCGCCAAACTGTTGGCGCAGCAAAAAGCCGCCGAACGCGCCGCGCAAGCCAAAGCCGCGCCGAAAAAAGCGGACGACAAAACCGCCAGCAAAACCGCGCCCAAGCAGCCTGAAAAAGCCGTAGCCAACAAAGACAGCAAAGAAAAACGCGCCAGCGTGCAAGTGGGCGCATACCGCGACATCAACGCCGCCAAAGCCGCGCAGCAAAAAATGAAAGGGCTGAACTATTCTTCGTCCATTGAAGAAATCAACACCGATAAAGGCAAGGTTTATCGCGTGCGCACAGGCTCGTTCCCCAACAAATCGGAAGCCGAACTCGCCGCCAGCAAGCTAAAAGCGCGGGGCTTGGGCGGCATCGTGCTAGAACAAAAATAGTCAAAAATAAGCGCAAGGCATTGCCATGACCACTTTTGACCTACTCGCTTTCGGCACCATCCTTTTCTGCATCGGGCTTTCCGCCATGCGCGGGCTGATGGGGGAAGTATTTTCGTTTGTGGGCTGGCTGGTGGCGTTGGCGATTGCGCGTTTTGCGGCGGTGGATGTGTCCAATATGGTGTTTTCGTCCATGCAGCCGCGCGAATTGGCGGTGGTGTGCGCGTTTGTGGCGACTTATTTTGCCGCGCGATTGGCGTTGGCGTTCACGCATCAAGTGTTTGATTTGGTGATTAAAAAAGCGCATTTATCCACGCTCAACCGCTTGGGCGGCGCGGTATTAGGCAGCCTGAAAGGTGTGTTGGTGGTAAGCATTGCGGTGTTGCTGTGCGCGTTTAGCGATTTGCCCAAAAGCAGCGAATGGCGCGATTCTGCCAGTGCACCGTTTTTTGAAAGCATCGCGCTGATGGGCACGCCCTATTTGCCTGAATTTTTAGCCAAACAGGTAAACTTTGACCACAGCGATGCTGCGCTGCCCTTGGGCGCATTGCCCAAAACAGGCAACCATGCAGCAGACGGCGCAACACACGGCGCAAACAACGGCGCAGCAGGCAATGGCGCGAATAATGGTGCAAACCATGGCACACACGGCGCAAAAGCCACCCGCGCCCATGCCAACGAACCCGAAAACGCCCAAGGCAGCCTGAAAAAAGATAAAAACAGCGCAAGCGACAACGTAGGCAGCCTGAAAAAACAAAAAAACAGCGCGACAAAACGCGCATCCAGCAAAACCAAAACCAAGCAATCACCCTAGGGCTACTGGCAATCCACGCATCGGCAAGATGGGGATGCGGGTAGTCCTTAATTTTGGGCGGTTGTTTAGCCCAAGGCAGCCTGAAACGCCACAAAAGCATCACGGCAAGCAATGGAGCGTCGGCGGCTCGCCGACATGGCTGATATGTTGGAAAAGGTCGCGTTGTTTCACACACGCGCTATTGGGTTTTAACGTGCCATTTGGCGACGAGCCGTTGCCGCTCCATTAAATTGCTGAATAGGTAAAGGTGTCCGCCTAAAAGACAAAACCCATTTTCAGGCTGCCTATTGGTGCAGCAATCAACAGCGTAATGAACAGCGCAGCCGTTTACCATCCAGCCCAAAGGCAGCCTGAAACGCCGTTCCGTAAAATTAAGCGATTGCCGAACGCAAAGGCAGTCTGAAAATGCAATTTCAGTGAAGCTAAATTGCCCAACCCAACATAATGCAGCCTGAAAACTCAATCCAGCATAACCCAACACCCAACTCACTCCCCCCATTTTCAGGCTGCCTAACCCCATCCCCCCATCCCCATCTCAACCCTATCGGAGACCCCCATGTGCGGCGTATTAGGACTTGTATCACACGAACCCGTAAACCAACTGTTGTATGACGGCTTGCAAATGCTGCAACATCGCGGGCAAGACGCAGCAGGCATCGTAACCAGCCAAAACGGCTATTTTCATATGCACAAAGGGCAAGGCATGGTGCGCGAAGTGTTCCGCACCCGCCATATGCGCGATTTGCACGGCAACGCAGGCATCGCCCACGTCCGCTATCCCACCGCAGGCAATGCAGGCAGCTCCGCCGAAGCCCAGCCGTTTTACGTCAGCTCCCCCTTTGGCATCGTGTTGGCACACAACGGCAATCTCACCAACACCGCCGAGCTGCACCAAGAGGTCTATACCCAATACCTGCGCCATGTCAACACCCAATCCGACAGCGAAGTGCTGCTCAACGTCTTCGCCCACGAGCTGCGCCAAGCCGTCAGCCAAAACGCCGACCCGCTGCATCTCACCGTCAACAACATTTTTGCTGCCGTCGCCCAAGTGCACAAGCGCGTGCGTGGCGCGTATGCCATCGTTGCCATGATAGCGGGCTACGGCATGCTCGCCTTCCGCGACCCCAACGGCATCCGCCCGCTGGTGCTGGGCAAACAAGAAAAAAACGGCAAAACATCATGGGCAGTCGCTTCCGAAAACGTCGTCTTTGGCGGCTTGTCGTACCACTTTGAGCGCGACATCCAAGCAGGCGAAGCCGTGTTCATTGACTTTGATGGCAACATTCACACCCGCCAATGCGCTGAACACCCACGCTTAAACCCCTGCCTGTTTGAATACGTTTACTTCGCCCGCCCCGACACCATCATGGACGGCGTGTCCGTGTACCAAGCCCGCGTGGACATGGGCGTGCTGCTCGCCGAAAAAATCAAACGCGAAATCAACGTCAACGCCATAGATGTCGTGATGCCCATCCCCGACACCAGCCGCCCCAGCGCATTAGAACTCGCCCGCGCGCTGGGCAAACCCTACCGCGAAGGTCTAATCAAAAACCGCTACATCGGGCGCACCTTCATCATGCCGGGGCAAGCCACACGCAAAAAATCCGTGCGACAAAAGCTCAACACCATCCCCAGCGAGTTCAAAGGACGCAACGTATTATTGGTGGACGACAGCATCGTGCGCGGCACCACCAGCCGCGAAATTGTGGACATGGTGCGCGAAAGCGGCGCAAACAAAATCTACATCGCATCCGCCGCCCCAGAAGTGCGCTACCCCAACGTGTACGGCATAGATATGCCCACGCGCGAAGAACTGATTGCCCACAACCGCACCGCCGCCGAAATCGCCCGCGAAATCAACGCCGATGCCTGCGTGTTCCAAGATTTAGCCGCGCTGGAAGCCATCATCCGCAAACACAACCCCAACATCGAAGGCTTGGATTCATCCTGCTTCAACGGCGAATACATCACAGGCGACATCGACGATGCCTACCTTAAACGCCTATCGCGCAGCAAAAAGCAGCCTGAAAACCGCCCGCAAAGCACGCATATTGATTACAACGTGAGCGTGGAGAATGGCGAAGAGTAAGGCAGCCTGAAACCTTTGTAGAAGCTCTAAGGCAGCCTGAAAACGAGTTTGGCGTATTGTCGCTACTCGTTTTCAGGCTGCCTTTGTGTGTTCAAACTGAAATCTTTGCAAAACCCCAATAGTAGCCTGAAACCTTTGCAAAACCCCTAACAGCAGCCTGAAACACAAGAAATGCCGTCATTCCCGCGTAGGCGGGAATCTTGTTTAATATTCAGAAATATATTTAAAAACAACATACTGAATGAACTCAACCAAGATTCACGCCTGTGCGGGAATGGCGAAGGTTACTATTTCTTGTTGTGTTTTAGGTTTTGCAAAAATTTCAACAAGGCAGCCTGAAAACGGGTTTGAAGCGTTTTCAGGCTGCCTTTTGGCTTACTTTGCCTTTGCACACAGATACTGCATAACTTGTTCCAACTCAATCCTTTTCATTATCCGCTCCATTACTGCCCAATCAGGCTGATTATTATCTGCGACAGGAAGTAGGATTTTTTGAGCTTTCAAGCGATTATTATTGAGTGAATAACCATGACTGAATTTGTTCCGCTGCATTGTGATGGTTTGTGAAATAAATAACATTTGATATTTTGTTATTTTTATTTTGGGGATAAGTGCTGTTACATGGGTATCTAAAGCCGATGCTGCTGGCTGATAGTAAGCCATTCCAACGCCGCCATCTCCATCATTATTTAGTGTAATGATATTTTTAGGAAATAGCTTCTTATCATTACTCGTAATAAATGCCTTATAGCCATTATCAACTTTTTTAGCTGAAACCAAAGGAATGTCCCCACTTTCACAAGGAATGTCCCCACTTTCACAACGAGCCATTTTATTTTGATTTCCCCGTATAAAACCAAAAGGTGGTGTCCTAAAAAGTATGCTGGCTTAATTATTGTTGATAGAAAGCAGTATTGGTTATAAATTCTGCAATCTGTTCCTGTGCAACCCAAACATCCTTTACACCTCTCTCTAAGGACATCGTTTACATCATCAGGGTTTCAAGGGTTTCGCATGCCAGCTAGTTGCAGGAATAATTTTCCCCTCTCGCTCATCAAACTGACCGAGAAAGTGAAAACGGTAAAAAATATGCCACACCCCATCCGCATAAGGCACAAACGCCACCGCCTCATGGGCAAGTACTTGGCTTAAATAGTAGGTTTTACCCTTCCATTTAATCTCGCCACTGCCTTTCATTTGGCGTAATTCAACACCCTCGCCATAGTCATAAGGCACTATCTTGCCCGTATATAAACGATTGGACGGCGTATAGCATTCAGACGGTGTTTTTCGTCCAATGCCCTCGTGAGAACGCTCATGGTTGTATTCATGAACAAAGGCATCAAACACCACCTGCTGGGCGCGTAAGTCCTGTTCCATTTTGTCTAGACGTGTGTAGAGACAGCCTTTCAGGCTGCGGTGCATTCATTCATGTCGTCCGTTTTGCTCAGGATGGGCAGGTTGGATGCGCTCGGAACGAATACCGAGGTCTATCCACCATTTAGACAATCGGGTAATGCCGCCCAATGCTGTTGAAGCAAAGGGTGCGCCGTTGTCGGAACGAATGGCCCACGGTAAGCCAAATTCGGTAAACAGTTGTTCAAACAAAGCGGTTACGGGTGCGCTTTGCGTACCGCTTAACGCCTGACACATGAACAGGTAACGACTGAAATGGTCGGTTACGGTTAAGGGATAGCAGAGTTTGCGATTACCTAGGGTAAACTGTCCTTTGAAGTCCACACACCATGTGCTGTTGGCATGGGTGCATTCGTTAAAGGGCTGGCTGTCTGCGCTGACTTTGCGGCGGCGTTTGCGCGGTTTGACCAATCCTGCGCGGGCTAGGATTAAATCTCCGGTGCTGTCTGCGGGTTTGCGTTGCTTGGGAAAGGTACGGGCGAATAGGTCTAGCAGCTTTTTTGCGCCCCAGTCGGGACGTTTGAGCTTTTGGGCAATCAGCCATTCGCTAATCCATTGCGGTGTGGCATGGGGACTGTGCTGTGGTCGGCGAGATAACTCTGCTAGTCCGTCAAACCCTACCTGCTGATGACGTTTAATCCATTTATCAGCCGTTGGACGACTGATGTTGAATTGCTTGCATAGCTCAACTTTGGCGTAACGCCTCGTGAGCCATGCTTGGATAAATTGGATGCGTTGTTGCATGATGTTCGTTTCTTTCCAAGGCATAGTGCGACTTTCATCATTTTGGGGTGGTTGGAAATGATGAAATTTTGCCTGTGGATGTAAACGATGTCTTTGGGTTGAGGTGTAAAGGATGTTATCGGGTTGTACCTCCTAGCCTTCCCCCGCCAGCGGGAGAGGGGACAGCAGTACAGCATACTTTTTAGGACACCACCGATTGTTTGAGACAGCCTGAAAACGAATTTTGCTTTTCAGGCTGCATGTTAATCACTATTACCTTTTCAACTTCGCCAACGCATCTGCCATCGCGCTGTTCTGCGGAACACGCTCGCGCTGGGGTTTGCCGTTTTTCAGGCTGCCTGAACGTGGGGCGGCGTTTTCAGGCTGCCTGCCGCGTTTTTCCGCGCCTGCGCTGTCGTTCAGGCGCATGGTGAGCGCGATGCGTTTGCGTGGCGCGTCCACTTCCAGCACTTTCACTTTCACCACGTCGCCCGCTTTCACCACGTCGCGTGGGTCTTGCACGAAGCGGTCGGAGAGCGCGGAGATGTGTACCAAACCGTCTTGGTGCACGCCGATGTCCACGAATGCGCCGAAGTTGGCGACGTTGCTTACCACGCCTTCCAACACCATACCGACCTGCAAGTCGCTGATTTCGTTTACGCCTTCGGCAAAGGCGGCGGTTTGGAACGCTCCGCGCGGGTCGCGGCCCGGTTTTTCCAGTTCGGACAAAATGTCTAATACGGTGGGCAGCCCGAAGCGTTCGTCGATAAAATCGCTGGCTTTGATTTGCTTGATTTTTTCGCGGTTGCCGATAAGTTCGGACGCGCTAATGCCTTGCTGCGAGAGCATTTTGGCGACCACGGGATAGGCTTCAGGGTGAACGGCGGAAGCGTCCAGCGGCTCGCTGCCGCCGTTGATGCGCAAAAATCCCGCCGCCTGCTCAAAGGTTTTTTCGCCCAAGCGCGGCACTTTTAGCAGCTTTTTGCGGCTGTCAAACGCGCCGTTTTCATCACGATACGCCACGATGTTTTTGGCAAGTGCTTGATTTAAGCCAGAAATCCTCGCCAGCAGCGGGGCGGATGCGGTGTTTACGTCCACGCCGACGGCGTTCACGCAGTCTTCCACCACGGCATCGAGCGATTTGGCAAGCTGGGCTTGGTTCACATCGTGCTGGTACTGCCCCACGCCGATGGATTTGGGGTCAATTTTCACCAGCTCCGCCAGCGGGTCTTGCAGACGGCGGGCAATGGAAACCGCGCCGCGCAGGGAAACGTCCAAATCGGGGAACTCCGCCGCCGCCAGCTCGGACGCGGAATAGATGGACGCGCCCGCTTCGGAAACAACGATTTTGTGCAGCCCCATTTCGGGCAAACCGCGCACCAATTCGCCCGCAATTTTGTCGGTTTCGCGGCTCGCCGTGCCGTTGCCGATGGCAATCAGCTTCACGCCGTGCTGTTTAATCAGGCGCGACAGCGTTGCCAACATATTGTTTTCTTGGTGCAGATACACGATAACGGTATCCAGCAGCTTGCCCGTGTCGTCCACCACCGCGCATTTCACGCCGTTGCGGTAGCCGGGGTCTAAGCCCAGCGTGGGCAGCCGCCCCGCTGGCGCGGCAAGCAGCAGGTCTTTAAGATTGCGGGCGAACACGGTAATCGCATCGGTGTCGGCGTTTTCTTTGAGTTTGGACAAGGCTTCCAATTCCAGCGACAGGAAGATTTTGGCGCGCCAAGTCAGGCGCACCGTATCGCGCAAGAATTTGTTTTGCTGGTTGATTTTGAAATGCTGCACGATGATTTTTTCGTATTCGGACTGCTCGGTAAGCGGCGTTTCATCGGGCTGGTATTTGAGCGAAACGGACAAAATGTCTTCATTGCGCCCGCGCAGCACCGCCAGCGCACGGTGGCTGGGCATCTGCGCGACGCGCTCGCGGTAGTCAAAATAGTCTTTGAATTTTTCGCCCGCTTCCTGTTTGCCGTCAATCACTTGCGCGTGCAACTCGGCTTCGCGCCAGAATTTGTCGCGCAGCGTGCCAATCAGCGCGGCATCTTCGGCAAACTGCTCCATCAAAATCGCGCGCGCGCCGTCCAAAGCGGCTTTCACATCAGGCACTTGCTCGCTGATAAAGGGCGCGGCAAGCGTTTCGGGGTCGTTTTCAGGCTGCCTGAAAATCGCGTCTGCCAAGTCCTGCAAACCGTGTTCGCGGGCGATTTGCGCTTTGGTGCGGCGTTTGGGCTTGTAGGGCAGATACAGGTCTTCCAGCGTGGTTTTGTTGTCCGCCGCGTCAATCGCCGCCTGCAATTCGGGCGTGAGTTTGCCCTGCTCTTCAATGCTTTTTAAAACAAAGGCTTTGCGCTCCACCAGCTCGCGCAGGTATTGCAGGCGCTCGGCAAGGCGGCGCAACTGGGTGTCGTCCAGCCCGCCCGTGGCTTCTTTGCGGTAGCGGGCGATAAAGGGCACGGTTGCGCCGTCGTCCAAAAGCTCGGTGGCGGCTTGGATTTGCGCGGCGGTGGCGGAAAGTTCGGCGGCTAGGATTTGGGTGATGTCCATAGTGAAATCTCTTTGTTAAATAAGGGAATAGATGTTTTCAGGCTGCCTGAAAAAGGGGGGATTATAAACGGGGGAAGGCAGCCTGAAAGGGGGGTTTTTGGGTTTCAGGCTGCCTAATACCATATTGAACAAAAATCCCACACAACCAGTCCTACAATCAACACGCCGCGCCCGATTTCCAAGCGCAGCATGGCAATGGCGAGCTTGCGCACAAATTGGTAATCGGCATCGGCGCAGGCAAGCGATGCGGGCTTGGCGGGATGGGCTTGCAGAAAGCGCGCAAAACGGTAGCGCAGTTTGTAAATGTCGCGCACAAAATAGGTGTCAGACGGTCACCCTGCTGCTTCGTAGAGCTGCGGGTGGGTGATAAAGGCATCCAACACGCTTTGCGAGCAGTGGTTTGCCCATAGTGCGAAGAGAAATTCAATCGCCATCGCGGCAAAAAATAGGTAAATCAGGATGTTGGCCATTTCAGGCTGCCTTAACGCGTAATCGGTAAAGCGAACAAAGCGCGAATTTTAACAGATTGGTGTTAAGAAGCTGTTTAAAGATAACGGCGGCTTTTCGGCATGGAATTGAGCAGAATGATGGTTTTACATGCAATAAAACTGCGTTTTTTAAAACTGGCACGTTGTTTGCTTTTCAGTCTGTATCGTATTAACAAAACAAATTAGAACAACTATTCTTATTGGACTAAATTATCATGCAACACGTTGGCAATTATTATTTTCAAACCACTGTTACCCGTGTGAACTTGGCTTCTGTGATGCAAGCCTTGCGCACATCGGATGCGCCTGCGGACGAAATCTCGGCAAACATCAAAAGCCTGACACAATGCAGCATTGCGCAGGGCAAGGCGCGGGCGGTGGATTTGCTGCTGCAATACAATCTTGCTTATATTAGCCATTCTAAAAACAAGGTGTTATCGCATGATGATAGCGTGTGCTTTGCGGATATTCGCTGGGCGTTGCAAACGGTGGGCAAGCCCAAAGTGGCGTGTGTGATTTAATGGGTTGGGATGGGTTTCAGGCTGCCTTTTGTGGGAAAGGCGGCTTTTTTGTGGCTGGCGATTGGGGGATTGTTAGGCAGCCTGAAAAAAAAGGGGGGGCTTTGTGGTTGGCTTTTTATTTAGAACCTGTATTCACTATTTCCATAGGCAGATTTGATGACATAAAAGCGCGGATACAAGGCAAAAAGCACAGCAAGGTTGGACACCTTGCGAGCATTTGTAACGCAGTAGCCGCGTTTTTAGGGCATAAAAGATGCCTATGGAAATAGTGAATACAGGTTCTTAGCTTTAACCATGCGTCTCATGCCGACGGGGCACTTACTTTTCTTTGCTTCACCAAAGAAAAGTAAGCAAAAGAAAGGCGACCCCGACGTGCAGGTTTGGCTACGCCAAACTTCCCTTACTCCGCATCCTTTTTTCGGCGCGTGCGAACTAGCCGCACTTTGTGCGTCATCGAACAAGCGCACGTTTTTTCCCGAAAAAAGAATGCTCCGTTCGGCTGGACGTAGGGGAGTAGGCAGTAGCATTAAACGTTTGTGATGGAATTAGGCAGCCTGTGGAGCGTAGCGGAGTTGCAAAGCTAAAACCCATCTATCCAACAAAAAAACTATTTGGCAGAACACCAAACGGTTTTTTTCAGGCTGCCTAATTTGGGCAGCCTGAAACCTTATTACCGCAAATTTTGTTACCCCGCGCCATCCGCGCCCTGCTCTCTGCCATTCAATGCAAGGCATTCACCAGCGCAATCCGCGTTTTCAGCGTCCAATAGCTCGCCAGCCCTGTGGTGCTGTGCAACACTTTGCCGTTTTTAATCAACACGATGGTGGGGGTAACTTTCACGCCCCATTGTTGCGCCAGCGTGCCATCGTCATCGTTTACGGCGGGGAAGGTGTAGCCCTGCTGCTGCAAATAGGCGCGAATATCGGCATCGCTGCCCGAGCGCAATGCCACGCTGAGCACGGGCGTGCCGTTATCGTGCAGGCGTTGGACAACGGGCGATGTGTGTTTGCAAATGCCGCACCATGTGCCCCAGATATACAGCAGCAGGGTTTGGTTTTGGCTGGCAGTTTGCAAGGTGGTGGCGGGCGACGCGGTATCTTGCGCTTGGGGCGACAGCAGCAGCAGCGCAGTTTGGGCAGCCTGAATCGGCAATTTGGGCGCGCGCAGCGTATCCAGCGCAAGGCTTATTGCCAGCAGCAACAGCAGCATTTGCGCGGCTTGCTTTGCCCAAGAAAGAATTTTTTTTCGCATGGCTTGATTAAAATGTGAAATATCGTTAAAAAGCGGGCGGTATTGTAAACGAAAACCGTTTCAGGCTGCCTTAGAACCTGTCTTCACTATTTAGAACCTGTATTCACAATTTCCATAGGCAGATTTTATGAAATAAAAGCG
>NZ_JAUMZV010000051.1 GCF_030527935.1 Kingella sp. (in: b-proteobacteria) | reverse complement strand
ATCAGTACTGCTGGCTATCAACAATAATCAAACCAGCATACTTTTTAGGACATCATCAAAGAAAGATGCCTATGAAAATAGTGAATGCAGGTTCTAAAATGCTTTGTGTTGATTGATTTAAAACTGGGCAAGCTCAAACATCAAGATGTTGGACAAATGGACACCTTATGTACGCCTAGTACAACGAAAAATACAAAGCCGAAGACGATAACCCCACCATTGGTTTAGTTTTGTGCAGCGAAAAAAGCAAAGCCGTGGCACGTTACTCGGTTTTAGCCGACCAAAAACAGCTTTTTGCCGTCAAATATTTGCCCTATTTGCCAAGCGAAGAAGAATTGCAAATGGTGTTGGCAGCGCAGCGAGCAGAAGCGATGAAACGATTGATTGAGAAAGAATAGGCAGCCTGAAAAATGATTTAAATACAAAAAACAGCCGCCCATGACGAAGACAACGCCCAATGTCAAAAAGAACTTTTTAATATTGTAGAAACCATTTTTAAGAGAACCTACCATGCAATTCCCCCACTCATGGCTAACCCAACACGCCAATCCCAACCTATCCCCCGACCAACTCGCTCATCTGCTCACCATGGCAGGCTTGGAAGTGGAAGAAACCACGCTTGCCGCGCCTGCGTTTAGCGGCGTGGTGGTTGCCGAAGTGAAATCGGTGGAAAAACACCCCGATGCCGACCGCCTGAACGTTACCCAAGTGGACGCAGGCACAGGCGAGCTGCTGCAAATTGTGTGCGGTGCGCCCAATGTGCGCGTGGGCATAAAAGTGCCGTGCGCTTTGGCGGGCGCGGTGCTGCCTGAAAATTTTAAAATCAAGCCCACCAAAATGCGTGGCGTGGAATCCAACGGAATGTTGTGTTCTGCCAAAGAGTTAGGCAACGATAACGGCGTAAACGGCTTGTTGATTTTGCCCGATGATGCGCCCGTAGGCATGAATATCCGCGATTATTTGGACTTGGACGACACGCTGTTCACGCTGAAAATCACGCCTAATCGCGCCGATTGTTTGAGCATTAAAGGCATCGCCCGCGAAGTCGCCGCGCTCACGGGTTGCGCGTTTAGGCAGCCTGAAATCCAGCAAGTGCCTGTTTCATCAGCTAAAACGCAAGCGGTTCAGATTGCTGCGCCCGATGATTGCGGCGTGTTTTTCACGCGCGTGATTGAAGGCGTGAACGCGCGTGCCGCTTCGCCTGCTTGGCTGGTGCAACGCTTGGCGCGGTGCGGCATTCGCAGCGTGTCCGCGCTGGTGGACATCGGCAATTATGTGATGCTGGAAATTGGGCAGCCGATGCACGTTTTTGATGCGGATAAACTTTCAGGCTGCCTAAACGTGCGCCGCGCCCAAAACGGCGAAACGCTGGCATGCTTAAACGGCAAAACCGTTGAATTAGCAGACAATACGCTGGTGGTGGCAGACGAAGCCGCCGCGTTAAGCATCGCGGGGCTAATGGGCGGCACAGCCAGCGCGGTGTCGGACGACACACAAAACATCGTGCTGGAATCGGCATGGTTCGCGCCCGACATCATCGCGGGCAAATCGCGCCAATATGGCTTTGGTTCGGACAGCTCATTCCGCTTTGAGCGCGGCGTGGACACGCAAATCCAGCGCGATGCGATTGAACGCGCCAGCGAATTGGTGTTGCAAATTTGCGGCGGCGCAGCGGGCGAAATCGTGTCGGCAAGCGGTAGGCAGCCTGAAAACCATACGGTGAACGTGCGCACGGCTCGCGTAGCAAAAATTTTGGGCGTGGACATCAGCGCGGCACGCATCGGCGAAATCTTGCGCGGCTTGGGTTTGCAGCCTGAAACCACCGCAGACGGCTTTACCGTGCGCTCGCCCAGCTTCCGCTTTGACATTGAAATTGAAGCGGATTTGATTGAAGAAATCGCCCGCGTGCACGGCTACGAAAATATCCCAGACGACCGCACATCGAGCAAATTGGCGATGCTTGCGCTGCCCGAAACGCGCCGTTCCCGCGCCGCGATTTACCGCAAAATGGCGGAACGCGGCTTCCAAGAAGTCGTGAGCTATGCCTTTGTAAACGAAGATTGGGAGCGCGATTTTGCCGCCAACCCATCGCCCGTGCGCCTGCAAAATCCGCTGGCGGCGCAGTATAGCGTGATGCGTTCCACGCTGATTGGCGGCTTGATTGAAATCCTGCAAAACAATTTGAACCGCAAACAAAGCCGCGTGCGCGTGTTTGAAATTGCACGGATTTTCCGCGATGAAACGCCCAATGGGCAGCCTGAACGCATCGGCGCGTTGGTGTACGGCAGCGCGTTGCCCGAGCAATGGGGCGCAGCGGCGCGGGCGGCAGATTTTTATGACGTGAAAGCCGATGTGGAAAGTTTGTTGGCGGGCAAAACGGTGGAATTTGTCCGCGCGGAACACCCTGCCCTGCACCCAGGGCGTAACGCGGAAATTCGCGTGGACGGCGCAGCGGTGGGCTTTATCGGCGAATTGCACCCGCAATGGCTGCAAAAATACGATTTGCCACAAGCGGCGTTGGTGTTTGAACTGGATATGGCGGTGGTGTTGGCGTGCGAGAAAATGCGCCACCAAGCGGTGTCCAAATTCCAGCCCGCGCGGCGCGATTTGGCGTTTGTGTTGCCCGAAGCGGTATCGTATGCCGAGCTAGAAGGCAGCCTGAAAACGGTAAGCAGCCCGCTAATCCGCGAGATTGCGCTGTTTGACGTGTATCGCGGCGCAGGCCTGCCCGAAAACACCAAGAGCATGGCAGTAAAAATTATCCTGCAAAGCAACAGCGAAACGCTGACCGATGAAGCGATTGAGCCGATTGTGGCGAAGCTGATTGCAGCGGCGGAAACGGTGGGGGCGGAGTTGCGTTAGAGATTTTGCACCATAGGATAGCGGCAGCCTGAAACGTTGTGTCAAGCATTTTTCAGGCTGCTTTTTGTGTAAAGATGAAAATTTTATCCCACTATTCTCTTGATTTTTAATACATTATTTAAGATAATCCGCGCTTAATTTTTAAAACACAAAGGTAACAAAAAAATGACTCTCACCAAGGCAGAATTGGCCGATATTTTGGTTGAAAAAGTAAGCAGCATCAGCAAACACGATGCCAAAGAAATCGTAGAACTATTTTTTGAAGAAATCCGCACCACATTGGAACGCGGAGAAGAGATTAAAATTTCAGGTTTTGGCAACTTCCAACTGCGCGACAAACCACAACGCCCAGGGCGCAACCCCAAAACAGGCGAAGAAGTCGCCATCACCGCCCGCCGCGTGGTAACGTTTCACGCCAGCCAAAAACTGAAAGGCATGGTGGAGCATCTACATGATAAATAACGCAAATTTGCCTACCATTCCCGCCAAACGCTATTTCAGCATCCTCGAAGCCTGCCAGCTTGCGGGGATTGATGTGGAGCAGTTGCACGAATGGCAGCAGCAAGAGGGCAATGTGCTGGGCAAAGGCGCAAACACGCTCACACGCTTGGATGTGATTAAGCTGCGCCAGTTGAGCCACAGCATCAGCGATTATTTTGCGCGCGGCGCATTGGACTGCCACGGCAATCCTGTGATAAACGCGGATGAAATGCGCGATGAGTTGGCTTTAATACTGGCAAAAATTGATACCGCGCTTGCCAACGAGCGATAATTTGCTTATAATGCGCGTCTTTCAGTCGGAGTGTGGCGCAGTCTGGTAGCGCACTTGCATGGGGTGCAAGGGGTCGAAGGTTCGAATCCTTTCACTCCGACCAAAAATACAAAAGCCTAGCTTGTTAACGAAGCTAGGCTTTGTTGTTTGTTTAAGGCAGCCTGAAAACGAGTCTTCAAATGCTGGTTTTAGTTCACTAAACCCGCTTCGCTCGTTTTCAGGCTGCCTTTTATCCGCCCTACTCCGCTTTCAATCTACTCAAAAAGCTCTTCGTGCGTTCATGCTGCGGGTTGGCGAACAGGGTTTCGGGCGAGCCTTGTTCTACAATCACGCCGCCGTCCATCACCACCACCACATCGGCAACGTCCAGCGCAAATTTGATTTCGTGGGTTACCACTATCATCGTCCAGCCTTCGTTGGCAAGGGCTTTCATGGTGTTGAGCACGTCTTGCACCAGCTCGGGGTCTAGCGCGGATGTGGGTTCGTCAAACAGCATCAATTCAGGCTGCAATGCCAATGCTCGGGCGATGCCTACGCGCTGTTGTTGCCCGCCCGATAGTTGGTATGGGTATAAATCGGCTTTGTCTGCCAGCCCAACTTTGGCGAGCAGGGCTAGGGCTTCTTCGCGGGCTTGCGCTTTGGGCTTGCCTTGCACTTGCACGGGGGCTTCCATGATGTTTTCCAACGCGGTTTTGTGTGGGAACAGGTTGTATTGCTGGAACACCATGCCTGATTTGCGGCGCAGGGCAAGGATGTCTTTTTTGCTGTGTTGCGTGGCGAAATTGATGCTGACGATGGGCTCGCGCTCAAAGCAGATGCTGCCTTGCTCGGGCACTTCTAGCGCGTTCAGGCAGCGCAGAAAGGTGGTTTTGCCTGAGCCTGATGGCCCGAGTATCACCACCACTTGCCCTTTGGCGATGTCTAAATCTACGCCGCGCAGGATGGTGTTGTTGCCGAAGGTTTTGTGGATATTGCGGATTTGTATCATGGTGATGCTTTCGCGGCTGCAGTATGAATAGGCAGCCTGAAAAGGTTGAATGAATAGTTTTCAGGCTGCCTATTGATGCTTAGGCAGCCTGAAAAGGTAAACCAGCTTGTGCTGTGTATAAAAGGCAGCCTGAAAACCTGTTACCTTGCCACATGGCGGTCAAAATGTTTTTCCAGCCGCGCTTGGATAACAAACAGCACCCAGCAGAACAGCCAGTACACCAAGCCCACTTCAATGTAAACGGGCAAAAAGTCGTAAGACAAATTAGCGTATTGCTGGGCAACGCGGAATAGCTCGGTTACGGTTACAAACGATGCCAGCGATGTTTCTTTAAACAAGCCGATAAACGAGTTGCTCAACGGCGGCACAGCAACGCGCAAGGCTTGCGGCGCAATGATGCGGCGAAAGGTTTGCATATAGGTCATGCCGATGGAAAAGCCTGCTTCCCATTGCCCTTTGGGCACGGACAAAATCGCCGCGCGAACGGTCTCCGAGCCATACGCGCCCACATTGAGCGAGAAGCCGATGACGGCGGCTGGGATGGGGTCTATAAACACATTCATCGCGGGCAAGCCGTAGAACACGATGGCAAGCTGCACCACCATCGGCGTGCCGCGAATAATGGAGATATACACCTTCAACACCGCCAACACGATGCGGTGCAACCAGCCGCCTTTGGGCATCACGCGCACGAGTGCCACAGCGGTGGCAATCATCATGCCAAACACAAATGATGCCAAAGCCAGCGGCACAGAAACCATAAAACCCGATTTCACCAACGGCACAAACGCGTCCATCATCAACTGGGCGCGTTGCGGGGTCATAAAGGGCAGATTTTGCAGGAAATTATTTAACACTGATGTCTTTTCCGAAGAATTGTTCGCCTAGTTTTTTCAATGTGCCATCGGCTTGCAGCTCTTTCATCGCACCACTGAATTTGGCGACGGCTTCATCGTTGCCTTTGTTCACAATCAAGCCAGAGCCTACGCGCTCTTCTTGGGGCGCGTGCCACACGATTTTCACGTTGGCATTGGCGTTTTTCTTCAAATAATCCAACACGGCAAGCTCATCGTTAAGCGTGGCATCGGCGCGTTTTTGTTCAATCAGCGTGAGCGATTGCGCCAAGCCATCCACGGGCACAAGCTCCGCGCCTGCTTCTTTGGCTTTTTCGCCAAAATTGCTGGTGAGCGATTGCGCGGTTTTCACGCCTTTAATATCGGCGGGGCTTTTGATTTTGTTGTCGTCTTTGCGCACCACCAACACCGCGCCGCTCCAACTGTATGGCTCGGATTTGTCAAAGGTGGCTTGGCGTTCGGGCGAAGTTAAGCCCACTTGGTTGGCAACCACGTCAAAGCGTCCTGCTTTTAGCCCTGCCATCATGCTGTCCCATTGGGTTTCTTTAAATTCTACTTTGATGCCCAGTTTATCTGCCACGGTGCGGGTTACTTCTACATCGTAGCCTGTGAGTTTGCCGTCTTTGTCGTGGTAGGTGAAAGGCGCGTAGGTGCCTTCTGTGCCTACGGTAATCGTGCCTTTGTTGTTGATGCGCTCTATCAGGCTGCCTTGTGGATTGGCGGCGGGGGCGGCGGCGGATACGGCGGCTGCGCTGGCAGCTTGGCTGGCTACGGGCGCGCTGCTGGGGCTGGCGGTTTGGGCATTATTGGCGGATTCGCCACCGCAAGCGGCGAGCAGCAACAGGGCGGCGGCGGAAAGGAGTGTTTTGGTCATGATGGGTGTCCTATTGTTAATAAGAACCCATGTTCATAAGCAGCATAGCCAAGTTTTTATTCATTTTGGTGCGGATACAAGGCGAGTTTCAAGCCAATAGCGAGACTATTGGCGCAGGAACTCAACGCCGTAGCCGTGCCAAAAGGGATAAAAAAATGGCTATGCTGCTTGTGAATATGGATTCTAATGTAAAGTGGCGCATTCTACTTTAAAAACGGCGTTTGCCAAAGAATTGCGGGTTATATCTGTTAGATGGTTTTCAGGCTGCATCTGTTGCAAACGCTATCGGCTGTTTTCAGGCTGCCTAAATAGATGCTGTTTTAGGCAGCCTGAAACCTTGTTATCATTCTGTTTTTTGTTATGGGACAACGGATAATGCAAGAAATCGCTACCAATGAGCTTAAAGGCAAACGCGGTTTGCAGCGGGTTATCAATGCGGCGGGCTATTCCAAAGATGGCTTGGCGGCGGCGTATCGCCATGAAGCGGCGTTTCGGCAGCTGGTGTGGCTGCACGCGGTGTTGTTGCTTGCGGTGTGGTGGCTGGATGTTGAGCCTGCTGTGCGCATGGTGTTGGTATTGGCTTCGTTTGTTTCGTTGATTGTGGAATTGTTGAATTCGGGCATTGAAGCGGTGGTGGACGATATTTCGCTGGAAATTCGCCCGCTGGCAAAACGCGCGAAAGACGTGGGCTCGGCGGCGCAAATGTTGGCTTTAACGCTGCTGGCGATTTTATGGACGATGGCGTTATGCGCGTAAACATAAAATGGGAGACGACCGAGCTGCCTGCGTTTCGCGTGATGGGCATGGCGATACCGATTAGTTTTAGCCGCGAAGCGCAGGATATGGCGTTGGCGTGGGAACGCTGGCATTCAGGCAGCCTGAAAGATGCTTTGCCTGCGTTTAGCCGCAGCGTGTATGTGCTGCGCCATTTGTATCACGCTTCGGGCTATATTTTGCTGATTGGGCATTTGGCCAGCACCGATGCGCCGTTGCCCGATGGCGCGTGCGAATGGATTGTGCCGCCGCAGGTTTACCAAGTCGCCACGTTGCCCGACGCATCGCATCACGCGGCGGCGCAGGCTTGGCAGCAAGCGGCGGCGTTGCCCGAGCGGCGGTTGGACACGGATTTTGCCAGCTATCCGCAGCACGGCGCGAGTAGGGTTTATGTGGGCGTGGCGGGGGATGTGGCGATGGCGGAAGAGCGTTGGGATGATTAGAAACTGTATTCACTATTTTCATAGGCATCTTTTATGCCCTAAAAACGTGGCTACTGCGTTAAAAATGCTCGCAAGGTGTCCAACCTTGCTGTGCTTTTTGCCTTGTATCCGCGCTTTTATGTCATAAAATCTGCCTATGGAAATAGTAAATACAGGTTCTCAGGCTGCCTTAATCCTCAGCACAATAGGCAGCCTGAAAACATCAAATCACCCCGTTTACATCTGCACCACACCGCCACAATCCATTTTAGCTTCGCTCAACTCCGTTTCAGGCCGCCCTTATCCCCCACCCAATAGGCAGTCTGAAAACCCAAAACACAAGGACATCCCCATGCCAACCCTATCCCCCCTATTCGCCCCCGCCCACATCGCCATCATCGGCGCATCCGACCGCATCGGCAGCATCGGACGGCAAGTCTATACCCAGCTCGCTGCCCTGCCCCAATTCCAAAGCGTCATCCCCATCAACCCCAACCACAAAACCATAGGCGGGCAAAAATCCTATGCCAACATCAGCGAAGCCCACGCCGAGCAACCGCTGGATTTAGCCATCATCGTCCTGTCTGCCGACAAGCTCGCCAGCATCATCCGCGAAGCCGCCAAAATCCACCTGCGCCACCTTATCCTGATTAACGAGCTAGACTCCGCCCCCGCCGCATGGCACAACAAACTCAACCGCGCCGCCGAAGCCGCCCGCAAAGCCCAAATCAACCTAATCTCCCTGCCCAGCAACAGCCTAGCCGAACTCTTCAAACAGCCCAAACACACGCCCAAAGCCTGCGCCTACATCGGACAATCCACCAGCATCGCCGACTGCGTTGCCCGCTACGCCCAAGAGCGCGACATCACATTCAGCCGCTTTCTCACCCTAAACACCCACAACTACCCCGTGAGCACAGGGCAAATCATTGACCACATCGCCGCCGAAAACAGCAGCACCGCCCTGCTGGTGCACATCAGCACGCTCAACGACAACCTGCGCGAGCTCATCAGCGCACTCACCGCCGCCGCCCGCCGCAAACCCGTGGTCGTACTCATCACCCTACACGACACCAACCCCCAAGCCGAAGCCTTGCTACTGCAAGCCCTAGAACGCCAACACATTCTCATCGCCCACACCCTAGAACAATTTTTCAGCGCAGCCAAACTCATCCACACAGGCATCATCGGGCGCGGCAAACGCATCGCCATCATCAGCAACAGCCCCCAAATCAGCACCCTTGCGCTCAAAACCCTACACCGCAAAACCGACCTGCAACTCGCCGAACCCCAAGCCCACACCATCCGCAGCATCAGCAAATACCTGCCCTACAAACCCAGCCACCACAACCCCCTTTACCTGCCCACCGATGCCCTGCCCCCCGCTTTTCAGGCTGCCACCGCCCAATACCTGCAAGACGACCACATTGATGCCATCTTCATCATCTACGCAGGGCAAAACACCGCCGAAAGCCACCAAGTTGCACAAATGGTTTCCGCACTGCAAAAAAACAGCCGCAAACCCCTGCTGCTCGTGTGGCTCGGCAGCGCAGACACCCCCCAAGTCCGCGCCCTATTCAACCAACGCAAAACCCTACACTTCAAGCAGCCTGAAAGCGCATTGCAAGCCCTTGCCCAGCTCAATCTCTACCACCATCACAACCAACAACGCCACCAAACCCAGCCCCCACACAACTACGCCCAAGCCGCCCGCGCCGCCGAAGAACTGCACAAACACATCCGCCCCCTGATACCCGTTGCCGTCCTGCCCGCCACCCGCAATAACAGCAACGCCCTGCTCGCCGCACTAAACCTAACCCCCAGCAGCGACACCCCCGCGCTACAACTCACATGGGCGCGACAAGAACCCATCGGGCAAACCCTAACCCTAGCCACCGCCAGCCACAGCATCAGCCTACTCCCCCCCATCCAACCCACCGCCCTAGCCCACGCCCTAGCCCAACTGCAACTCCCACCCGAGCCATGGCAAGACTGGCTACTCAACACCAGCGACACCCTAGCCCAACTGCCCGAAATCCACGACCTAACCCTGCACCTAACCAGCCCCCGCCACTACCACAGCATCAAACTCAACCTACAAGACCCCAACAGCTTTTCAGGCAGCCCCAACATTCTCGCCCCCATCCCCCCCGCCCAGCACACCATCGCCCTGCGCAACGGCGACACCGCCATCCTACGCAGCGCACGCAGCGAAGATGCCCCCCTAATCCAACAGCTTATCCAAGCCCAAAGCGAACACAGCCGCTACACCCGCTTCATGAGCAAAGCCAGCGAAGCCCCCCCCGCCCTGCTCGCCCAACTCGCCAGCCCCGACTACCACCGCGACCACGCCCTAATTCTCCACACCAACAGCCCCCAGCCCACCCCCTTAGCCCACGCCAACTACATCGCCGACCCCATCCCAACAAGCTGCGAATTTGGCATCATCATCGACGACAAACTACAAGGGCAAGGCATCGGCTACCAACTCATGACCCACCTTATCGCCCACGCCAAAGCCCAAGGGCACACCCTAATGCGCGCCGAAATCCTTGCCGACAACCACCCCATGCAAAAACTCGCCCTAAAACTCGGCTTCACACTCAACAAACACCCGCATGACAACGGACTGGTGGAAGCCAAATTGCATTTGATGTGAACAGATTCTCAGGCTGCCTAATTAGGCATAGCGTTGTAAACCCAATAAGCAGCCTGAAAAAACCGTTAGGACGGACAACTCACTTGCTCCCCCCCAAAAAAACCAACACAAACAAAAGGCAGGCAATAAACACCCGCCTTATTTCTCAACAACACACAATGCAGCCTGAAAACGAGCGAAGCTAAGAACCTGTATTCATTCACTATTTTCATAGGCATCTTTAATGCCCTAAAAACGCGGCTACCGCGTTAAAAATGCTCGCAAGGTGTCCAACCTTGCTGTGCTTTTTGCCTTGTATCCGCGCTTTTATGCCATCAAATCTGCCTATGAAAATAGTGAATACAGGTTCTAAAATCAGCATCCAAACCCATTTTCAGGCTGCCTTATTCACAATCTCGCCAGCATCGTCAAAGCCTCCGCCAAGCCATAAGCCCCGTCAATTCTCTGCTGTTCAAACACTATCATATACGCATAGTTACGCCCGTCGCCCAAGCTGCGGCAGGCGTTTTCCCATGCTTTGCCGAGACGAATTTTGGCGGCGCTGTCGCTGCCGTCGAGCTGGTCGCCTTTGGTTTCCAGCAACACCAGCGTGCCGCGTGCGGTCATCAGCACAAAATCGGGATAGTGGTTGATAAAGCCATTGATATAAAAGCCTTTTCGGCTGTCGTTTCTGTGCCACCATTTCAGCGAAACGGCTTCATCGGCAAGGATTTTACGCAGCATTTCGGCTTCAAAGCCGTTCATTTCGCCTTCCCGTTTATACAGGCTGTTGGAAATTTCCAGCGGATGCAGCCTGTTGGGGTTGATGCTTGGCGGCAGCGGGTAATGCGGGCGGATAACGATGTCGCGGGTTTGCAGCCCTTTATCAAACTCGGTTTCGGCATAGGCAGCGGCGAGGATGTCTATTTTGCGTTTGATTTCGGTGAAATACTGCGGCGTGTGGTTGAAACAATGCTCGCGCCGTTCGGCATCCATGTCTTCGACAATACGGCTGAGATATTTGCGGATTTCGCCGTCTTCTATGGGGTAAAACGCTTTTCTGCCGTCCAGTTCAAACAGCTTTTGCACCAGCTGCGCCTGCTGGGTGGGCGCGGACTGTTTGGCAAACATTTTCATAAAATGCTGTTTGTCGCTGCCTTTCATCGGCTGGAAGCTAATACGGTCGTTTTGGTCGGTATCGCCCAGCCAAACGAAGCTATCCATGCTGCCGAAAGAGATGTTGGAATCGCATTTGCCCAGCGCAAAACCTTGCAGCAGGTTGGCTTTGTCCAGCAGCAGGGCTTCGCCACCGCCGAACAGCCCTTGCGAATACTGAGTAAACACAAACTGTGGCAGCCTGAAATCCGCCAGCTCTTTTGCAAATTCGGGGCGTATGGCTTGGGTGTTCATTTTGTCTTTAATCTCCTCGGGCGGCTGTTGCTGCGCTTCGTTTTTCGCCGCCTGTTCGGCAAACGCCTGTCCTGCGGCGGCAGCCTGCTGTTGCAGGCGGGCTATGTGTTCTGCAACGGGATTTTGGTTTTCAGGCTGCCTTTCGGTCGTCTCCTGCACGCCGTTATCCGTATCCGCGCTTGTTTCAGGCAGCCTGAAATCTGCGGGGATGTTCAGGCGGAAACAGTCGTCATCCTGCGCTGTCTCCCCAGTCAAATCAAACTCAGGCTGCGCCGTTGCGTTTTCAGGCTGCCTGTTGTGTTCAGACGGCGCGGTATCTTGCTCCACCGTTTCTGCTATGCGGTAATCGCGTTCGCTGAAACCCGCCTTGTTCAAGCCCTCCGCTACCTTGCCGAGTGTGTGGTCAAACTGTTCGGACGAGGTAAACACATAGCTGATATTCAAATCCGCCAAAGCATGGTTGTGGGCATAAGGCTGGCGCAAAATCCGCCCGACAATCTGCGTAACATCGGTTTCAGACGAGCGGTTCGCCAAACTGGCGAGAATGTAGGCAAACGGGCAGTCCCAGCCTTCTTTGAGCGCGTTTACCGTAATCACAAAGCGTATCGGACATTCGGGAGAAAGCAAGTTTTGGTTTTTCAACTCGTTGATGTCGGCGGTTTTGATGGCGATGTGTTCGGGCGCAATGCCCAGTTTCGTCAAATCGCGTTTCACTTTGTCAAATGTTGCCTTGTCGTCTTTGCTTTTCGGCTCGGCTTGAAACAGCACAATCGGGCGGATATACGCGCCGCCCTGTTTTTGCGCCCCTGCCGCCACTCGTTCCAAATTCGCCCGCAGCGTTACCGCCGCCATCAACACTTCGTTCTGTGTGCGCTGGCGGCTCACAATCACGGGCAGTTTTACCATCTGCTCGTTTTTCAAGGCACTCGCGCCCACATAGCTGATGATGTTGCTGGACTCGCGCGGCGTGGCGGTGAGTTCCAGTACAAAACACGGATTCAGGCTGCCTATCATATCCAGCGACAAGGGCGTGGCGGCATTATGGCTTTCATCCACCACAATCATCGGGTTCAAACCGCGCAACACATTAATCAACGCCGTTTCATCGTATTCGGGCAACAGGTTTTCAGGCTGCCTTTCAGACGACACCATGCCGGCAAACGAAGCCAGATTGCCGTTTTCGCGAAACGCCCGCAGCGTGTCTTTGCTGCGCCCTTTCAGGCTGTCAAACGTCATCACCAAAACAGAAACGCCGCTTTGCACCGTATCCGCGTCAAAACCGTTGCCGCGCAACACGTCTTCCTTGTCAAACACCTGCACGCGTCCGCCGAAATCCGTGTTCAGCCGCCTGCGGTAAGGATGCTGCACATCGTGCAGATTTTTCAGCGTTTGCGACAAAATCGCTTCTGACGGCACAAGCCACACCACCATTTGCGGCGGCTGCCGCCCGTAGTGCGAACGCGCGTCAAACACGGGTTTCAGCGCATTGACTGCCAAAAACGTTTTGCCGCCCGCAGTCGGCACTTTCAAACACACATTCGGCACGCCGTCCAATTTGTCGCAATACGGCGTGATTTTGTCCGCCGCCATGCTCTTATTTTGCCAATATTCGGCAAACACATTTTTCAGGCTGCCTGAATCGGGGCGCAGCAGGCAGTCCAAAAACGCCTGCAAATCGTCCATCACGCGCTGCTGGTATTTTTTCAATTCCATAATTCAAATCCTGATGTTTCTTTTCAAACGCTGCCGCCTTCCGCCGTCATTTCCGCGCAGGCGAGAATCTTACCTGATGCTAGAAAATATTCGAAAAAACAATCTATTGAGTGAATTTAACCAAGATTCCCGCCTGCGCGGGAATGACGGAGCTTACTGTTTCTTGCTGTATTTCAAGTTCGCAAAGGTTTTCGCCTGCCCAACAATGCGGCGGCGGCGTGTTTACAATTTGGAAATATCGCGCGGAATGCGCTTGAAGATAATGCCGAGCTGTTTCATCTGCTCGTCTGAAAGCAGCGTGCGGTCGGCATAGACCACCCAGCGTTCGGGATTTTCAGGCAGCATTTCGGTGTGTACCGTCTGCAAAAACGGCAAACTCAAATCCGTAGCGCGGTCAGGTTCGTAGTGGAACAGATAGCCCGTGCCGTTGTTTACGCCCAAGAAATACGGCGAAACAGGATTTTCAGGCTGCTTTTGGTTTTCAGGCTGCCTTTCGCATTCGGGCAACGCCGATACGGGCAAACCCTCGGTATAGGCGATATAGCGGCGCACAGCGGCAACAGGCGCGGCGGGGTTGAGATTGCGTTCCGCGTCAAACAGCGCGTCGCCCACGCGGTAAAACGCAAAACCGCCGCCCGTGCCGCCCTGTGTTTCAGGCTTGCTGCCGTAGCCGTTTATCACGCGGCGGATACGTTCGGCGGTGGTTTGTTCCGCGTAGTCCATCAGTTCCACGCAGACAAAACGGCGATTACCACCATCGCGTTTGTTTAGATTCAAAACAGCATGGGCGGTTGTGCCGCTGCCTGCGAAGGAGTCTAGGATGATGGCGTTGGGGTGGGCGGCAATGGTTAAGATGTATTCCACTAGCTCGGCAGGCTTGGGCGTATCAAACACTTTTTCGCCGAAAATCTGCATCAATTCTTTGGTTGCGCCTGTGGCGGTATTCAGATGCGCCCACACCGTAAACGGATTTTGCCCTTTGCTTTGCGCTTCGCTTAAAAAACGTTTGTATTGCGGTTTGCTGTTGCCCGTTTTGCCGAACAGAATGCGGTTATCCGCTAAGGCAGCCTGAAATTTGTCTTCGGAAAAACGCCAACATCTGCCCTTAGGCGGATAAAAAATTTGGGGCTGTCCTAGATAACTCAGGAAATTCACATTAAGTTAGAATTTC
>NZ_JAUMZV010000050.1 GCF_030527935.1 Kingella sp. (in: b-proteobacteria) | reverse complement strand
TGGAGCGGGAAACGAGTCTCGAACTCGCGACCTCAACCTTGGCAAGGTTGCGCTCTACCAACTGAGCTATTCCCGCTTTGTCTTTGCCAAAAGCAAAGAAGCCGCCATTATAGCGACTTCTGTTTGACTGTCAAGCTGGTTTGTAAATTTATTTGAATTCGTGCCATGCCATTTTTAGGTAGTAGCACATAGACCAAATGGTGAGCACGGAAGCGATGAACATCAGGGCGTTGCCAATGGTTAAGAGTGGCAGATGCCATGCGGGGATTTCGTAGAGCAATAGGGCAAAAATGGCGGCCATTTGGGCGGCGGTTTTGAGTTTGCCAATATAGGCAACGGCAACGCTGTTGCGCTTGCCCATTTGCGCCATCCATTCGCGCAGGGCGGAGATGGTGATTTCGCGCCCGATGATTATCATGGCGTAGATGGCTAGGGTGCGGTCTAGTTTAACCAGCAGGATAAGGGCGACGGCGACCATGAGTTTGTCGGCAACGGGGTCTAGGAATGCGCCGAAATCGGATGTTTGTTTGAGATAGCGGGCGAGAAAGCCGTCTAGCCAGTCGGTGATGCCTGCGGCGGCAAAGATGGCGGCGGCGGTGATGTTGATGGTTTGCGGGGCGAGCCAGTTGGCGGGGAGATAGAATAGGGCGGTGAAGATGGGGATGAGCAGTATGCGCGCCCATGTAAGGCATATTGGGATGTTTAGTGGCATGGCGTGTCCTTATGGTGTTTTCAGGCTGCCTTGGGATGGGCAGCCTGAAAGTGGATGGATTGTAAACTTTCGTTAGCGTGGGCAACAAGTTTATTTACATTGCGGGGCGTGGTTATGGGGATTTGTGCGACACATGGCAGGCGGGTGTGAAAAAAGTCGGATGGGTGTCCGACGTTTTGGTTTGGGCGATAGGGCGATAAGCGGTTGTGGTTTGGTTTCAGGCTGCATTGGGTTGAGACTTTTGCCAAACCACATAGGCAGCCTGAAAATAAGAAATGCCGTCATTCCCGCGTAGGCGGGAATCTTGTTTTACATTCAGAAATTAGTTGTAAAAACAAACCATTGTTTAAGTTTAACCAAGATTCCCGCCTGCGCGGGAATGACGGCAGTGATGATTTTTTCAGGCTGCCTGATGGTTTTACCAAGATTTCAGGCTGCCTTATTTTTTGCCTTTGCCTTTGGCGGCAGGTTTTTCGTTTTTGGATGGGCTGCTTTTGGGTTTGTCGTGTTTATTTTTGGCAGCAGGTTCGGCTTTGCGTTTGTCGGCTTTGCTGTCTTTTTTGTTATCGGGGTTGGCGTTTTTGTTGCGTTTGTCGTTGGCGCGGTTGTCGTGCGCTGGCGTGTCGGCTTTGCCTTTGGCAACGGCTTTAACCAGCTGGGGCTTGCTGGCGTTGCCGCTGTGGGCGACTTTGAGCGTTTGCCCTGCTTTGATGTTGTTGCCTTTGATTTTGTTGAGCGCGGCAAGCTCGGCTACGTCCATGTTGTAGCGTTTGGCGATGCTGTATAGGGTGTCGCCGCTGCCAACTTTGTGGGTGCTGGTGGTAGGCTCTTTGGCTGCGGGGGCTTTGGCTTTTTCGGCGGTGGCGAGTTGCTGCTGGCGGGCGCGTTCTTTGGTGGCGCGTTGTTCGCTGGCGGCGCGGGCGCGGCTTTCTTCGGCATCGGATTGCGCTAGGCTGGCTTTCACGGCTTCGCTGGCGAGAGTGGCTTTGTTGGCTTCGGCGGCGCGGATGCGTTCTTGCGAAGCGCGGGCGAGTTGCATCAGCTCGTCATCGGTTGAATGGTCGTTGCTGGCGGTTTGGCTGGATGGGGCTTCGTTGTGTTCGCTCTCGTTTTCAGGCTGCGTTTGTGGTTTGAATACGACCGTTGGCGTGGCGGCAATGGTGGTTTTTTCAGGCTGCTTGGCAGCTTGGGCAACGGTTTCTGCTTTTTCAGGCTGCGTTTGCGGTTTGAATACAACCACGGGCGTGGCGGCGATGCTGGTTTTCTCGGCGGGTTTGATGCTGTTTTGTGTAACCGTGATGGCGGGTTTTCCAGGCTGCCTAATGCTGGTTTGGGTGCTGGTTTGCGCGACTGCGGCGGGGCTGTTTTCAGGCTGTGGCAAGGTGTTGAGATGGGTGTTGGCTACGACCACAGGCGTAGGCGCGGGGAAGTTTGCCGTGCCTTTGTTCAGCACGGGTGCTTGTTCTTTAAAGGTGTCGGGCACGGGGTCAAAATCGGCTTTGGCAAATTCGGAAGCGGGCTTGATGCCTGATGCGCGGTTTTTATTCACCAAAATGGTGCGCCCTGCTTCTAAATAGGCGGAGCGGATACCGTTGAGCCGTTGAATTTCGCTCACGCTGCTGCCTGTTTGCGCGGCGATGTCTTGCAATGCCATGCGGCTGTTGGGTGTGTAAACATCCCATGATAATAGGGTGTTCAGGTCGGAATTTTTATAATTGCTTTCAAAGGTTTTGGCAGCCTGAATCGGCAGCAGCATTTGGCGGCTGTTGCCTTTGGGGATGAATACGGGGGTTTTAAACGCGGGGTTTAGGGCGAGAAATTCGCTCTCGGGAATGTTGGCAAGGAACGCGGCGGCGCGGATGTCCAGCGGGGCTTTGACGGTTACGGTTTTAAAATATGGCTCGGATTTGATTTCGGGCAGTTTTAAGCCAAACGCGCTGGGGTTGTTTACCAAATTGCGCACGGCAAGCAGCTTGGGCACATAGTTGCGCGTTTCGGCGGGCATTTTCAGGTTTTCGTAGGTGGGGGGGAGACCTTGCGCGATGGCGCGATTGACGGCGCGGGTTACGTTGCCTTCGCCCCAGTTGTAGGCAGCCAGCGCGAGCGACCAGTCGCCAAATAGTCCATAAAGGTATTGCAGGTAGTTGAGCGCGGCGTTGGTGGCGGCGTGTACGTCGTGTCGCCCGTCATAGAGCGGGGTTTGTTCTAGCCCGTAGTGTCGCCCTGTGGCGGGCATAAATTGCCACAAGCCTGATGCGCCAACGTGTGAGCGGGCTTTGGTTACATACGCGCTTTCAATAAACGGCAATAGGGCGACTTCGGCGGGCATATTGCGTTTTTTGACTTCATCGGTGATGTAGTACATATAGGGGGTGCTGCGCTGGATGGTGCGGTTGAAATACGCGCTGTTTTGGGCGAATTTGGTTTCGTGGCTGCGCACCAGCCCTGAATTGACTTCTTGCATACGGAAGTTTTTGCGTAGGCTGTCCCACACGCTGCCGCCTGATAGGAAGGTGGCGATGGGTTTTTTGCTGAATGGTGTGTTTTGCAGTTGCATCATTGCCGCGCCTGTTTGGGCTGGTTTGTAGGTTTCGCCGTGCGCTAGGGTGGGGAGAAGAATGAGGCTGCTGACGGCTAGGGCAATGTTTTTTATGGTTTTCATATTGACGGGAGGGTGTTCGTGCGAAAAAATAGGTTCGCATCGTAATGATATTAGCGTGCTGTGTCAAGCTAAGTGCTTGGCTTTAAAAGGTAAATAGATACTTTACGGGACTAATATAATGAATTGGCGAAATTTATACGCTTGGTTGCGTGATGAGGACTGGGGGCGGTTTGTGTGGCGTGAGGAGTGGGGGTTTTTTCAGGCTGCCTTGGGGGAGCGGGCGTGGCGGGAGGTGTTGTGTTTGGGCGCGGGCGGGCGGTTGGCATGGGCGGAGATGCGCTCGTGTTTGCAGCGCGAACAGCCGTTGCACACGTTTTCAGGCTGCCTTGATGCGGTGTTGCTGCAATGCGATGCGTTGCCTGCGGATGTGGTGGCTTCGGCGGGGCGGTTGCCTTGGCGCGATGAGTCGTTTGATTGTGTGCTTGCGCCGCATTTGCCTGATGATGATGTGCCGTTGTTGCTGGCGTTGGCGGAGTTGTTTCGGGTGGTGCAGCCGCAGGGGGTGGTGTTGCTGACGGGGTTAAATCCGCATTCGGTGTGGCGGTGGTGGCGGGATGATGGGCTGCCTGATGTGCGCAATGGGGTGTCGTTTAATCGGCTGCGGCGGCTGGCACGGATGGTGGGCTGGCAGATGGATGGCGGGCGGTTTATGGTGCATTTGCCGCCTGTGGGGCAGCCTGAAAATTGGCAGCTGGTGGAGACGGCGGGGCAGTTTTTGTGGGCGAAGAATGCGGCGGTGTACGGGGTGGTGTTGCGCAAGCAGGTGGCGGGGGTAAGGCTGCGGGGGGATGTGGAATGGGCGGGGGATTTTGGGGGGATGGTGTTGCAGGGGGTGTAGGTTTTGGGGCTGCTTGAACGCGGGTGGGGTGGTGGGCAGCCTGAAATGTTGTTTCGCGTTCCTACGGCTTGCTGGCAAGCCGTGTGCTGGTTTTTAAAAATGGCTGGATGTTGTTTCGGGCTGCATCCGTTTTCAGGCTGCTTTGGATGCGAATAGGCAGCCTGAAAACGTTTGATGCTGTTTTATTTCAGGCTGCTTATTGAATGGGCGACGAGCCGTCGCTGCTCCATTTGTGGCAGCCTGAAAAACTGTTTGTGCGTTTCAGGCTGCTTAAACGCGGGTGGGGTGGTGGGCAGCCTGAAATGTTGTTTCGCGTTCCTACGGCTTGCTGGCAAGCCGTGTGCTGGTTTTTGGGATGGGATGCGGTTTGGGTAAATGGGAATATTTTGGTGGGCAACGAGTTGCCCACCCTACGGGGCTGGCAAGCCGTGTGCTGGTTGGGTAAAAGGCGTTTCAGGCTGCCTTGGATGATGCGGTTTCAGGCAGCCTGAAACTCGGTTTCGCTAACAAAAACCGTTTGGTACAACGCCAAACGGTTTTTCTTTTCAGGCTGCCTATGCTCCCCGCACCATGCGCCCCTACCGCGCTTGAAATTTTTTCAGCCGCAGGGCGTTGACGAGCACGGATACGGAGCTCATCGCCATCATTGCGCCTGCGATGACGGGGGTGAGCAGACCGACGGCGGCGAGTGGGATGCCTAGGATGTTGTAGATAAAGGCGAAAAACAGGTTTTGCTTGATGTTTTTCAGCGTTTCGCGGGCGATGAAGATGCCGTCTGCCAGTTGGTTGACGGATTGGCGCACCAGCACGGCATCCGCGCTGTGTTCGGCGATGGCGGTGCTGCCGCGCACGGCGAAGCCTACGTCTGCCAGCGCAAGGGCGGGCGCGTCGTTGATGCCGTCGCCCACCATCGCCACGCTGCGCCCTTGTGCTTTGAGCTGGGCGATGAAGTCGGCTTTGCTGCGCGGCGATTGGTTGCCGTGGGCGTGTTGGCGGTTTATGCCGAGCGCGTTGGCGATGTGCGACACGGTGGCGGCATTGTCGCCGCTGAGTATGTACACGCCGATGCCATGCGCGTGCAGGCGGGCGATGGCTTCGGCGCTGTCGGATTTGAGCGGGTCGGCAAGGGCAAACGCGCCTGCGGCTGCGCCGTTGATGGAGACGGCGACTAGGCTGGCGATGCGCCAAATGTTGTCGGCAATGGTTTCAGGCTGCTCGTTGCCCCAAATGGCGTGAACATCCAAGTTGGCAAAATCAGGCTTGCCCACTTTCACCAAGCCGATGCCGTCCACTTGCGCTTGCAAGCCTGCGCCTGCTTCGGTTTCAGGCTGCGTGGCGGTGGGGATGGCGATGCCGCGCTCGGCGGCGTGCGAGACGATGGCTTTGGCAAGCGGATGGGCGGCATGTTGCTCCACGGCAGCGGCAGCCTGAAACAGCGTATCTTCGCTGATATTCGGCGCAGTCCAGATGGCGGCGATGTCGGGCTTGCCTTGGGTGAGCGTGCCTGTTTTGTCCAGCACCACGGTGTCAATATGCCCCGCTTGCTCCATGGCGGCGGCGTTTTTGAACCACACGCCATGTCGCACGGCAACGCCCATGCCTGCCATGATGGCGGCGGGCGTTGCCAAGCCCAGCGCGCAGGGGCAAGCCACCACCAGCACGGCAACGGCGTGCACAAGGGCTTTTGTTGCGCTGCCTGTGAACAGCCATGTGGCGATAAAGGTAAGCGCGGCGATGGACAACACGGTGGGCACGAACACGGCGGCGGCTTTATCTGCCAGCCGCGCGATGGGGGCTTTGCTGCCTTGCGCATCCGCCAGCGCGGTCATCATGTCGCCCAGCAGCGTGTTGCTGCCCAACTGCTCGGCGCGGTAGTCCACGCTGCCCGATAGGATAGACCCCGCCAGCACTTTGCTGCCTGCGGTTTTGTAAACAGGTTGGCTCTCGCCTGTTAAATGGCTTTCGTCTGCCCACGCTTCGCCCGATAGCACCACGCCATCCGCCGCGATGCGCTCGCCTTGCACGGCGCGCAGCGTGTCGCCGATTTGCACGTTTTCCAGCTTTTCAGGCTGCCATTGATTGCCGCGCAACACGGTTACTTGGCGCGGCGTGAGCTGCATCATCAGCCCCAAGCTGTTCAGGCTGCCGCGTTTGGTGCGCTCTTCTAGAAATTTGCCCAGCGACACAAACGCAATCACCATCACGCCCGCTTCAAAGTAAACATGATGCACGGGATAACCCGCCAGCATCATGCCGATGGAATAGAGATAAATCGCCAGCGTGCCGATGGAAACCAGCACATCCATATTTGCCAAGCCGCCGCGCACGCTGGCAATCGCGCTTTGGTAAAACGGCACCGCCAGCCAAAGTTGCACGATGCTGGCAAGGGCGATTTGCAGCCAAGCGGGCGGCATCAGCGTGTGCGAGCCAAACAGCATCCCCGCCATGCCCAGCATAAACGGCGCGGCAAGGGCAAGCAGCAGCCATGTACGCCAATGGCTGCGCCAATCGCTTGCGTTTTCAGGCTGCATTTCGGGCAGCGCGGTGGTTTTGATGGCAGCCTGAAAACCCGTTTTCTGGATGATTTGCATCAGCTCTTCGGGCGTGGTTTGCGCGTTGTCGTATTCCACTTGCGCGGTCTCGCCCGCAAAGTTCACGCTGGCGTTGGCAACGAAGTCTTTTTTGTTGAGCACTTTTTCAATGCGGCTGGCGCAGGCTTGGCAGGTCATGCCGCTGATTTGGAAATTGGTGTGTTGGGTGGACATTGGGCTTCCCCTTGTGGATTAGATGATAGGGCAGGATAAGGCTTGACTTGGGGGCAGGGTCAAGCAGGCAGCCTGAAAACGCTGTTTGGGCGGTTTTCAGGCTGCCTTTGATGCGCGGGTTATTGAAACTGCCGCTTAATCAGCGTGGTCATATTGGCGCGTTCGCCTTGGAAAAACGCGGCGGCTTTCTGCTCGCGTGCGGCATCGCTGTCGTTATCGGCGATTTGGTATTACTGCTGCCTGATGGCGGCATCGTATTCGGATAACGCTTGCTCGCTCCACGCGCTTTCCATGACGGTTTGATAGCCATAGAATTTGGCTTTATTGCGCTCCACCAGCGCGGCAACGCTTTTGCCTCCGTGCGTTTCGCCGCAAATGCTGGTGTAGTGGTACACCTGCGAGACAAATTGGATATAGGCTTGGCAGTCGTTCAGGCTGGCGGGCGGCTTGGCTTGGGCGATGGGGGGGTGAGCAGCGTGGCAAGCGCGGCGGTAAGCAATAATGGGGTGGTGCGCATTGTTTATTCTCCAATCATCAATTGTGTTTAGGCAGCCTGAAAGTCGGTTTCCCAGTCAAAGGGATAAACGCGCTAAAAGCGGTTAGCAACAAAATGGAGCGTCGGCGGCTCGCCGACATTTGCTTACGGGCAAGCGCAGTTTGTTCCGTGCGCCCATTTTGGCGACGAGCCGTCGCCGCTCCATTGGGCTGCATGGCGTTTTCAGGCTGCATCAATGCAATCCCAGCTGGTTTTGGTGTAGGCGGCAATATCGCGGGTTACGCGTTTGCCGATTAGATGGTCGTAGCATTTGGGCGGCAAGCCGAAGCCAGGGCGCACGCTGCGGATGCAGGTGGCATCGATGGTGTCGCCTGCTTTCATGTCGCGCACAAAATACAGCGAGCGGCGGAATTGGGCGTTGCCTTGTTCGCTGGATTTGAGCCCGTATTCCACGCGCCCTAGGGCTTGCCATGCGGTGCGGCTGTCGCGGCAGAGCGCGGCTAAATCGGCGGGTTCTAGCGAGAAGCTGTCGTCTGCGCCGCCGCCGTTGCGGTCTAGCGTGAAGTGTTTTTCTATCACGCACGCGCCTAGGGCGATGCTGACGATGGCGGTGGTGTTGTCGAGCGTGTGGTCGGACAAGCCTACGAGTGTGCCGTAACGCGCTGCCATGTCGGGCAGGGTGCGCAGGTTGTAATCGGCGGCGGGGGCGGGGTAGCCGCTGACGCAATGCAGCACGACAAGCTGGGTGCAGCCGTTGTCTTGGGCGGTGGCGATGGCTTCGGCGATTTCGTTGGCATCTGCCATGCCTGTGGAGATAATCATGGGCTTGCCTGTTTGCGCAACATAGCGAATCAGCGGCAGGTCTATGGCTTCAAACGATGCGATTTTGTAGGCGGGGGCGTTTAGGCGTTCTAGCAAGTCCACGGCGGTGAAGTCAAAGGGGGAGCTGAATAGGGTGATGCCTTGCGCGCGGGCGTAGTCAAACAGCGGCTCGTGCCAATCCCACGGCAGGTGGGCTTTTTGGTAGAGCTCATACAGCGATTGCCCGTGCCACAGCCCGCCGTTAATCATAAATTCGGGGGCGCGGCTGGGCAGGGTGATGGTGTCGGCGGTGTAGGTTTGGATTTTGACGGCATCTGCGCCTGCGGCTTTGGCTTCGTCTATGATGCGAAAGGCGGTTTTCAGGCTGCCGTTATGGTTGGCGGACATTTCGGCGATGATGTAGGGGGGGTGGTTGTTGCCGATGGGGCGGTGGTTGATTTGCATGGCGTTGTGTTGTGTAAAGAAAGGAAAAGGGGGATTTTAGCGTGTTTGGAATTTTCAGGCTGCCTAATTATGTAAGCAAAAGGCAGCCTGAAAACAAAGCGTAGGGGGGCAATTTGCTGCGCACGCCGTTTATATCGTTTGCAAAGGCAGCCTGAAAAAGCAAAATCGCTTGGTGTTTTGCCAAGCAGTTTTTTGCTGGATAGATTGGCTTTCAGGCTGCCTATTTGTGAATGGCTGTTTACAGGGCAACGTTGTTGCTATGCGCAAACGAGTAGGCAGCCTGAAAAAGAAATTCTGTAAAGCCAAGATGGCTTGGGTTGTGCTTCGGTTAATGTTTCTGATGGATTAACCTTTGCGCCTTATCGCGGCGCGGGCGACTTACTTTCTTTGCTTCGCCAAAGAAAGTAAGCAAAGAAAGGCGACCCCGACGTGCAGGTTCGCTGCGCGAACTTCCCTCACTGCGCATCCTTTTTTCGGCGCGTGCGAACTAGCCGCACTTCGTGCGTCGTCGAACAAGCGCACGCTTTTTCCCGAAAAAAGGATGCTCCGTTCGGCTGGACGTAGGGGAAAGGGTGGCAGTAGTATAAACAGTTGTGAAGCGTTAGGCAGCCTGAAAGTCAATTTATCCAGTAAAAAATTCATTTGGCAGGACACCAAACGATTTTTGTTTTCAGGCTGCCTTTGATGATGATTTAAGGCAGCCTGAAAACCAAAATGGAGTGGCGACGGCTCGTCGCCAAAGGGTTGCATTTAGCTAGACTTTACTGGTTGGCAAGATGTCGGCGAGCCGCCGATGCTCCATCGGTTGCTGGTTTGGCAAATGTTTTTCAGGCTGCCTATTAGCAAACAAATGTTTACCAAACCCAAAAACGGTTACGCCCAGCACGATAGGCAGCCTGAAAACAGCACAGCCGCCAAATCAAACACCCCATCCCCGCCCACAAAATCCCCGCCGACAATTTGCGGCTGCCCGCCCGCTTGTATTACAATTCTTAACAAGAGTTTGGCAGCTTTCAGGCTGCCTGAATTGTTTTGAGGACATTTTATGTATAAGCAAGATATTTCCTGTTTCGCGCAAGATGGCTTGGTAAGCACCGTGCATTGCGTGGTGAACGCCATCAATACGCCGCTTTGGGCGTGGTTGCTGTGGCTGCTCTTGGGCGTGGGCGTGTTTTTCACGCTGACCACAGGCTTGGTGCAGTTTCGCCTGTTTGGACGCAGCCTGAAAGAGATTTCGGGCAGCCGCCAAGACCCCAACGACCCACACGGGATTACATCATTCCAAGCGTTTGTAACAGGGCTGGCGAGCCGCGTGGGCACGGGCAATATTGCGGGCGTGGCGATTGCCATTTCTATGGGCGGCGCGGGCGCGGTGTTTTGGATGTGGCTGGTGGCGTTGATTGGCATGGCTTCGGCGTTTGCCGAATCGGCGTTGGCGCAGCTATACAAAGTGCGCGATAAGAAAACGGGCTTGTTTCGCGGCGGGCCGGCGTATTACATCGCGCATGGGCTTAATCTGCATTGGCTCTCGGTGCTGTTTTCGGTGAGCCTGATTGTGTGCTTTGGCTGTGTGTACCAATCCATCCAAGCCAATACCATTGTGCAAGCGGTGCAATCGGCGGCGAATATGACCGAAGCACACGGTGTGTCGGCGGATGCGTGGCGCGCTTATAAACACGGCATCGGCGCGGTATTGGTGCTGCTGGCTGCGCCGATTATTTTTGGTGGCGTGCGGCGCGTGGCAAAGGTGGCAGAAGGCGTGGTGCCGCTGATGTCGGTGATTTATCTGCTGGTGGCGTTGTATGTGATGATGGTGAACGCGGGCGAGATTCCGCGCGTGTTGGGCTTGATTTTTCACGATGCGTTTAACAGCAAGGCGGTGGGCGGCGGCTTGTTCGGCGGCATCGTGTCGCAAGCGATGATGTATGGCATCAAGCGCGGCTTGTATTCCAACGAAGCGGGGCAGGGCTCTGCGCCCAATGCAGCGGCAGCGGCGGATGTGAAGCATCCTGTGTCGCAAGGGCTGATTCAAATGCTGGGCGTGTTTATTGACACCATTGTGGTGTGTTCGTGCACCGCGTTTATTATTTTGCTGTCTAATGTGTCGCTGGACACCAAATTAAGCGGCATCCAGCTCACGCAAGCGGCGTTGGAAAGCCAAATTGGCGGCTGGGCGCAGCAATTTTTGGCGGTGGTGCTGTTTTTGTTTGCCTTTACCACCATCATCGGCAACTATGCCTACGCCGAAACCAATGTGAAATATTTGCACGGCAACCGCTTGGTGCTGCTGGTGTTCCGTTTGCTGATGCTGGGCTTTGTGTATTTTGGCGCGGTGGCAGAAATGCCTGTGGTGTGGGACATGGGCGATTTGACCATGGGCGTGATGACGTTGATTAACCTGATTGCGATTGTGCTGATGTATAAAACGGTGCTGCTGCTGTTAAAAGATTACAGCGTGAAAGTGCGGCGCGGCATCCAAGAGCCTGAATTTAAGCTGTCCGAGCATCCTGTGCTGAAGCGGGAGATTAAGTCTAATATTTGGTGATGCTGGGTTGGGTTGGCGAATCAAGGCAGCCTGAAAACGAGTGAAGCTAAAATGGGCTTCGGAAAAGGTTTTCAGGCTGCCTTTTTGTTGTGGGTTTAGGGCAGCCTGAAACCCAATCCCACCCAACAAAAAACCGTTATCAAAGCGATAACGGTTTTTGCGTTTAGAACGGGTTATTTTTTAGCAGCAGCTTTCAAGATGTCATACAACTGGTCTTTCAACGCCAGTTTTTTCTGTTTCAATACAGCCACTTCCGCATCGGCAGTTGCGCTGGTAACAGGGTCGTTTTCCAAGCCTGCGATTTTGTCGTCCAGCTCGTTGTGTTCGTCAAACAAGCGGGCGAAGTGTGCATCTTCTTGTTTCAATTTGCTGATTAGGTCGCGAAATTCTGGGAACATGGTTGAATCCTTTACAAAGGGTTGGGAAAAATTATTTTGTTGTCAGTATTCTATAACAAAGCCCCCTGTTTTGCCATACAATAGCTGGCAAATTTTTACACAAGGAGCAGCCATGTTAGCAAAATTTATCACTTTGGACGGCATAGACGGCGCGGGCAAAACCACGCAGCTAGACGTGATTCGCGATTGGTTTGCCGCGCAGCAGCTGCCCGTGTTGTTTACGCGCGAACCGGGGGGCACGCCGTTGGGCGAGGCGTTGCGCGATTTGCTGCTCAACCCCGCCACCCAAGTTTCGCTGCACACGGAAACGCTGTTGATGTTTGCGGCGCGGCGGCAGCATTTGGAGGATGTGATTTTGCCTGCGCTGGCGCAGGGCGTGAACGTGGTGTCGGATCGTTTTACCGATGCCACGTTTGCCTACCAAGGCGGCGGGCGCGGTTTGCCCGATGCGCAAATTGCCATATTGGAAGATTGGGTGCAAGGCAGCCTGAAACCCGATTTGACGATTTTGCTGGATGTGCCGCTGGCGGTGTCGTTGGAGCGGATTGAGCGCAGCCGCGAAAAAGACCGCTTTGAGCAGGAGCAGGCGGATTTTTTCACGCGGGTGCGGGCGGCGTATCTGCGCCGCGCGGCATCTGCGCCCGAGCGTTATGCGGTGGTGGACAGCAATCGGGATAAGGCGGTGGTGCGCACGGAGATTGAGCGGGTGTTGAATGGGGTGTTTGGGGTGTGAGCATGGGTTGCGGCAGCCTGAAATGGGGGAAATGGTTTCAGGCTGCCTAAGCTATGGGCGTGGGGGCTTGCCCCTGCTCGTGGTAGGAGGCGAAACGCCTGATCTGGCGAAAAATAAAGAATGGATGGGCAAACTAAAACGCTGGCGGATAACCAGCGTTTTGTTGTTTGGGGAACGCCAACCTGCGCAGCAAGATTAGGCAGCCTGAAACGCTTGTTTCAGCGTGGCGACGACGCTGTCCTGCTCATCTTCGCTTAGGCTGAAATACAGCGGCAGGCTGATGGTGCGGGCGTAATAGGCTTCGGCAGCGGGGAAGTCGCCGTGCGCAAAGCCGAAGCGTTGGCGGTAGTAGGGCTGGGTGTGCACGGGGATATAGTGCACGTTTGCGCCGATGCCGTGGGCGCGCAGGTAGTCAAAAACCTGCTGGCGCGTTTTGCCGCTTTCAGGCTGCACTTGAACGGGGTAAAGGTGCAGGGCGGAGCGGTTGTTTGGGTTGCGGTGGGGCAGAGTGAGCGGCAGGTCGGCGAGCAGGGCATCGTAGCGTTCGGCAAGGGCGTGGCGGCGGGCGACAAATTCGTCCAGCCGCATCATTTGGCTTACGCCGAGCGCGGCTTGCAGCTCGGTCATGCGGTAGTTGTAGCCGAGTTCTATTTGCTGGTAATACCATGCGCCGTCGGGTTCGTGCGTCATTTCATCTGGGTTGCGGGTGATGCCGTGGCTGCGCAGGCGGGCAAGGGTGTTGGCGAGTTCGGGGCTGTTGGTCAGGCACGCGCCGCCTTCGGCGGTGGTGATGATTTTGACGGGGTGGAAGCTGAATACGGTGATGTCGCTGTATCGGCAGTTGCCGACTTTGCCGCCCTGATAGCTTGCGCCGACGGCGTGGGAGGCGTCTTCGATGATTTTGAAGCCGTATTGCTGTGAGAGTTGGTGCAGCGCCGCCATATCGCAGGATTCGCCGCACAGGTGCACGGGGATAACGATTTTGGGCAGGCAGCCTGAAACTTGGGCGGCGGCGAGTTTTTCGGCTAGGCGGGGGATGGACAGGTTGAGCGTGTGCGGGTCGATGTCCACAAAATCCACCGTTGCGCCGCAATACAGGGCGCAGTTGGCGCTGGCAACGAAGGTGATGGGCGTTGTCCACAGGATGTCGCCTTTGCCCAGGCCGAGTGCTTGGCAGGCGATGTGCAGGGCGGCGGTGGCGTTGCACACGGCAACGGCGTGCGCTGCGCCGCAGTAGTTTTTCAGGCTGCTTTCAAAGGCGGGGACTTGGCTGCCTTGGGTAAGGTAGTCGGATTGTAAAACGCGAACAACGGCGGCGATGTCGGCTTCGGAAATGGTTTGTTTGCCGTAGGGAATCATTTTTTGGGGGGTCCTTGGGTTGGGGGGCAGGCAGCCTAGAAGCGGGAAACTGCGTGCTTTGCAGCATAAATCCTACGCGCTGTCGGCTTCTTTTACGAATATAGCGTTAGGTTTTCTTTATCAAAGTTGTTTCAGGCAACCTGAAATGGGATTTTGGGATAATTATCTATTTTTAACGACTGATATTTATCAGAAAAATCGCTGTAGAAATAATCTATTTTTTTAATTATTGCAGCAAAATCTAAATGGGTAATTTCATTAAATACTTCGGTTCTTAAACCTGTATTTAATACGGTTTTATAATCATTAAAATTATAAAAAGGCTTTTGGTCGGTTGTGCATAACAGATTTTCCATAATATGCGAGCATTTTGCTATTAGGCAGATATACTGAAAATCCCGGTCAATCTGTTGTGTATTGTTATCAGGGTGCGCCATCAGAAAATGTTGATTGGGCGTAATAGCGATTAGATTTTCCAAAAAATCAGCAATGGAGGGGTAATCGGCTTGCGGAAAAATATGGTGGATTTGGCTGGCGATAACTTGTTCTTCTATTTGATAAATTTCAGATTTGTTATTGTAAAACTGCTGGTTAAATTTTCGCACGTCTTTTTTGGCTTTTTGGATTAGGTAGGTTGAATAAGTGCTTTCAGGTTGTCTATCGATTTCGTGTTGATTGCGTGAGACACTTTTTGCTTTACCTGAACGCTCATCACGCCAGTTTAGGCGGTTGTAGGTCAAATCCTGTAACGTAATAATGTCTTTGGATAAGTCCCCTTTTACTGTTCCTTTCTTTTGGGATTCAAATGCCAATGGATTGATGATTTTGGTAAAAATCCGGCCTGGTTCGTATTTTCCTGTTATAGGTGTATTGTCATATACGAATTGAAAAAATACTGCGCGGACTTTTTGATAACTTTCTTTGCTTTGTTTATTAAAGAAATTATCAAATGTAGCAATTAAACCACTATCGCTCAATACTTTTCGGATGTATTTAGTTAGAAATCTAAGTGCATTCAAGGGGCGTAACGCGATATATTGCAGTATTTCCAGTTGTGCAATGGAATATGCATAACTACTGCCTGATTTTTGCTCCAATAAAATACCTGAATAAGCGAGCAGTTTAAGTGGCTGTCCAAAAAATTTGTCATATTCATGTTTAGATGATGGTTTGTCGGGTTTGGGTTTGGAAAAAATAGTTTGAACGTTTTCTTGTGAGTACTGACTATTCCAAATATCCCTGACTGAAAAAGTTAGCGTGCAATCGTCTTGTGTGTATTCTAAAATGGCATCAGCAATAATTTGGATGACATCGTAAGTACATTTTCGGTCTATCCAACGTGCATTTCTGGATTGTCGGATATCATAATTTTTTTGATTGAGAAAAGTATCAATACTATCCATTTTTTTTGGGGCTGTCCTAGATAACTCAGGAAATTCACATTAAGTTAGAATTTCCCC
>NZ_JAUMZV010000049.1 GCF_030527935.1 Kingella sp. (in: b-proteobacteria) | reverse complement strand
AGGCTTATTTTTCCCAAACTGTTGTGTAAACAACGCGGTTGATTTCTACACCTTAGGCGCGGTAAACATTGACTGCTTACGCCATCGCGGCAAGCAAATCGCGTTTGAGTGCGAACTCTTTGCTGGGGTTGTTAAGTTCGCTGTTTTCTACCAGAAAGCTGTCTTCGGCGCGGTCGGCTAGGGTGGCGATTTTGGCGTAGAACAGGCGGATGTTGTGTTGGGCGAAGACTTCGGTTAGGTCGGCGAGCAGGTGGGGGCGGTTGGCGGCGATGATTTGGATGGTGTAGCGGTGGGGTGCTTCTTCGGGCTGGATGCTGACGCTGAGGGCGAGCGGCAGCAGGCGGGCGCGGCGGCTGGGTTGGGTTTTGTGTGGGGCAAAGGTGGGGATGTTGCCGTGGGCAAATTGGGTAAGCTGGGCTTGCAGGGTGTCGCGCAGCTGGTGCAGTTCTTCGCTGCTGTGGTGGGGCGGGGGGGTAAGGATGAAGTTGTCTAAAATGAAATCGTGGGTGGTGATGAAGGCGCGGGCGGCGACGATGTCAAACTGGTGTTGCCCGAATAGGCGGCATAGGCGGGTGAACAGTCGGTCTTGGTTGGGCATATAGACGAGTATGCGCCAGTTGCCGTTGTCTTCGGGGGTTGCGCTGGCGTGGGGTTGGTGGGGCTGGGCGGCGATTTGGGGGAGTTGGCGGGCGATGGTTGGGCTGTTGTGGCGGGCGAAGTAGGCCGCGCCCAGTGCGTTGAATAGGCTGCGGATGGCTTTGGGGCTGTGGTTTTGTTGGGTGAGAATTTGGTTGGCGTGTTGGTAGCGGTCGTGGATGCTGGTGGTTTTCAGGCTGCCTGATAGTTGGGCGCGGGTGGTGTGGTAAAGCTGGTCTAGCAGTTGGGCTTTCCATGCGTTCCAGATTTTGGGGTTGGTGGCGCGGATGTCGCAGACGGTGAGCAGGTAGAGTGAGTCTAGTTTTTCTTGGCTTTGCACGCGCTGGGCGAATTTTTGGATGATGGCGGGGTCGCTGATGTCTTCTTTTTGCGCGGTTTGCGACATGAGCAGGTGTTCGCGCACGAGCCATGTGAGCAAGTCGCTGTCGTGTGGATTGAGCTGGTGGGCTTGGGCGAATTGGGCGGCATCTTGTGCGCCAAGCTGGGCGTGGTCGCCGCCGCGTCCTTTGGCGATGTCGTGGAATAGGGCGGCGAGATAGAGTATGGGCTGCTTGGGGTGGTGTTGCATTAGGGTGGAAAGGGCGGGGTTTTCGTGGCTGTGTTCTTCTTGGGCGAGACGGCGCAGGTGGGCTAGGGTGGTGAGAATGTGGTCATCCACGGGGTAGATGTGGTAAAGGTCGTGTTGCAAGAGCCCAACGATGTTGTGCCATTGGGGCAGGTAGCGGGCGAGTATGCCGTAGAGATTGAGCAGGCGCAGGGTGTGGGTGAGCCCTTCGCCTGTGTGGAAAAATTGGAGAAATTGGGCGCGGTTGGCGGGGTTTTGCTGGAAGCGGCGGTCTAGCTTTTGCGCGGCTGCCCACCATGCGCGTAGGGTTTTAGGGGCGATGTGGCTGATGCTGCGGTGGGTTTGCAGGATGTGGGCAAGGGTGAAGATGTGTTCGGGTTGCTCGGTGAACAGGGTAAGATGGCGGGCGGCTAGGGTGTGGTTGATTTGGTCGTAGTGTTCGTTGATGGGGCGGATGATGCGGGGCAGGGGGGAGTAGATGCGTTCGCGCAGCATGGGGATAAGGATGCCGCTGAGTTGCTGGATGGTTTTGGTGGTGCGGTAGTAGGCGTGCATTAGGTGTTCTACACTCGTTTTCAGGCTGCCTTGGGGATGATGGTTTGCCAGATTAAGGCAGCCTGAAAATGGATTTTGCTGGGCTAGGGTGTGTTGTAGGTCAAAAATCAGGCGGTCTTCTTCGCGCTGGGCAGCAAGGTGTAGGGCGATGCGCAGCTGGGCGAGCGTGCGGTGGCTGTGGCGCAGCAGCTTGGTTTCGGCGTGGGTGATGATGGGCTGGATGGCGGGCGATGGCGTGGCTAGGTTGAGATTTTGCACGCGGGCAAGCCAGTTGATAACGTGCAAATCGCGCAAACCACCGATGCCGTTTTTGATGTGCGGTTCTAGCGTTTGGCTGGGCTGCTTGGCGTGGCGTTGCTGCATTTCCAGCAGTTTGCTTTCTATGAAAGGGACGATTTCGCGCTGCTGCTGGGCGGTGTGGATGGCTTGTTGCGCGAGCGCGATGTTGCCGCAAAGCGGGCGGGCTTCTAGCAGGGCGGTGCTGGTGGTTAGGTTGTCTTGCGCGTCTTGCAGGATTTGTTTCAGGCTGCCTGATTGCGGCGCGGGGGCGAGTTTGCCGTCCCACAGCGTTTGGATAAATTGGGCGATGGCTGCTTGCTCGCGCTCGGTGAGTTCGGCGGGGGAAAGTATGGCGATGTCTAAATCGGAATGGGGATAGAGTTCGCCGCGCCCGTAGCCGCCTGTGGCGAGCAGGCAAAGATGGGGGCAGCCTGAAAAATGCTGTTGCCACAGGGCGATGAGCAGCGCATCGGCGGCGGCGGTGTGGCGGCGGAAATAGCGATAGGGGCGATGGTCGCGCTGGAAAGATTGCGCAGCGGCAAGGGCGGCGGCGCGGTAGGCGGCGAATGGGGTTTCAGGCTGCATGGTGGGCTTTCGTTGCAAGTGGGCGGCGGTTATCAGCCAAACAATTCTGAATGCGAACCCAGCCGCGCTAAATGCAATTCTTGTTCACGGATAGCGTATATCAACAGCAAATCGGGTTTGATATGGCATTCGCGGTAATCGCTTAAATCGCCTTTGAGCGGATGGTCGCGGTATTTTTCGGGCAGCGGAATGTCGTTGAGTAGGCTATGCGACACTTCCGCCCATTCGGCAGTCAGCAAATCGGCAAAATTTTTCTTGGCTTCGCGTTTGAACTGGCTGGTGGCAACAAGTTTTTCTCACGCTTGTTGCTCCTGAACATCGCGCATCATTTCTTCTAAACTGTTGTATCGTTTAGCAGTTTTAAACTCTTTGCGGGCGGCGATTAAACTTTGGCGCGTGGCTTCGTTGTGGTTTTCGGCGGCTTTGTAGTCAAAAGACAGCGGTACGGTGCGCGTGTCGGCGACTTGGTTTAAAAACAGCTTAATCGCTTGCGATGGCGATAAACCATAGCTTTCAAACACCGCAAAGGCGCGTTCGCGCAGGTTGTCATCCAAACGAATATTGTAGTTGGTCGTTGCCATAGGGTTTCCTTTTGTGCATTGGTATTACATTTATTGGGCGATTATAAGGCTTTGTGTTTACAGCAGCAAACAATAGGCAGCCTGAAATGGGCTTTACTGGTTTTCAGGCTGCCCTATTTAAAACAGGTTCTTAACCACCCCCGCCAGCAAAATTTGCTAAAATGCCAACCTTTCTCGTTTCCAGCCCGCCACTCATGTATTCCTTGCCCAAATTCCACTTTTCCCCCGCACACTGGCGCATCAGCCGCATGGCTTTGGTTGCGTGCTTGATTGTGGCGGGCGTGTATTTGGGCGGCTCGGCGGCGTTGTATCGCGTATCCGAACACGAAGCCTTGCAGCAACGCGCCCGCGAAGCCCTAGCAGGCACAAGGCGCAATGTGCAATTTGATGCGCACATTGAGCGCAGCCTGTTTCCACGCCCCACCATCATCTTGCACAACGTGGTGCTCAGCGAAGCCGATGGCAAAGCCCCCGCCCTGCGCGCGCAAGAAGTCAAAATTGGCATCGGTTGGAGCAGCCTAATCAGCGAGCCGACCATTGAAAAACTGGTGCTCAACGATGTCAACGCACTGTTGGTGCGCAACAACCAAGGGCGTTGGAACATCGCCGATTTATGGCAAACCCGCAACCAACGCCCCGCCGTGTTCAATCGCGTGCAAATCAACCGTGGCAGCCTAATCGTGCGCGATGCCGAGCAAGGCGAATTTGCATTCAGCCAAATCAACCTTGCCCTATCGCGCCAAAACGCCACCACCATCAGCTACCAGCTAGAAGCCCACGCCCATTCGCCCTATTGGGAAAACCTGCAACTCACCGCCACAGGCGACACCATCAGCAGCCCCAACAGCCAGCAATTCCCCAAGCTCGCCGTCAAATTCAACGGCAAAGAAAACGGCTACACCTTTTCAGGAAGCCTGAAAACCAACACCGCATGGCAAGAGCAAGACTTCATCGCCGAAAACAGCAAGCTAGAAATCGCCAGCCATCGCCACAACAGCACCTTCAACATCAGCATCACCAAGCTCGCCAGCCGCTATGGCGACACCAAGCTCACAGGCATCAACGCCGTGTTCACCGCCCCCAGCCATCCCAACCATCCCACAGGCACACTCGCCGCCGCCCAAGCCCAATGGCAAGACAACGAGCTGCGCAGCAACGAAATCAACCTAGACCTAAACACCCGCAACAGCCAACAAGACAATTTAGACATCAACGCCAAATCCGAGCTGGTTTGGCGCAATGCCAGCGGCGCGCAATTCAACAAACTCAAATTCATCAGCACCCAAACCACCCCCCAAGGCACGCCCCGTTTCGCCAGCGAAATGGAAGGTAGCCTGAATTTTGCCAACCTTGCCAACTGGCACATCCAACTGCAAGGCTTATTTGACAAACAGCCCGCCAACATCGCGCTGAGCCGCAACGAAAACCACATCACAGGCAGCCTGAAAATCGCCAAACTCAACACCAAAAACTACGCCACGCTCATCCAAAACAACCCCAACACCCGCGACATCAGCCAAATCTTCCCCGCTGCCCCGCTCACCTATCAAATCAACACCGACATCAACACCCTAGAAACCCCCCGCGCCCAAATAGACAACATCCACGCCAGCATCAACGCCAACGCCGACTCCATCATCATCGCCCCGCTCACCGCCGACCTATACAGCGGGCACACTGACGGCAGCCTAATCATCCAAAACCGTACCCCCATCGCCTACCAATTCCACCAAAAAGCCGAAGGCGTGCAAATCCATCCCCTGCTGCAAGATTTGTTCCAACAAAGCCGCATCAGCGGCAAAGGCACCACCGAGTTCGCCCTAACCGCGCAAGGCAGCAGCCCAGACGAAATACTCGCCAGCCTAAACGGCAGCGTGAAACTGGATATTAACGATGGCGAATGGTCAGGCATCAGCCCCAACCGCATCCGCAACCTGTTAGTGGGCATCGGCAACAGCACGCCCGAAGCCGAAGCCGCCGCCATGCCGTTTAGCCATTTTGTGTTTGAAGCCAAAGTGCAAAACGGCATCAGCAACCACACCGCCCAAGCCACGCTCACCCAGCCCGCCGCCACCATGACCAGCAGCGGCAAGCTCAACCTTGCTAACAACGAAATCAGCGAAGACATCCAATTCAAAGGCAACGCCGACAGCCAACCCCTGCCCATACGCGTTAGCGGTAAAATGGACAACCCCAGCGTGAGCCTAAATTTCCAACAAATCACATCAGGCAGCACCACCGCCGAAGAAAAGCAAAAAGCCATCAGCAACGCCTTAAAACAACAATGGCAATGGTTTATCGCCCAGCCCAACACGCAGCCTGAAAATGACAACCCCGCGCTCGCCGCATCGCAGCCCGCGTCCGCCAAAACTGCGCCCACCAAAGTTGCCCCCAAACCCGTGCGCAAGCCAGCCACCCCAGCCATCACCGCGACCGAACAACCCGAAAACCGCAACGAAGCCAAACACGAGCCGCGCATCGTCTTGCCCAAAGCCAAGCCTGCCGCCAAGCCCATAAGGCAGCCTGAAAAAGCCAAAGCCAGCGACAAAGCCACAAGGCAGCCTGAAAAAGCCCAGCCCAAAGCCAGCGAAAAAACCACCACCAAGCCAACAAGGCAGCCTGAAAAAGCCAAAACCAACAGCAAACCCAACGGCAAGCAAGCCGAAAAAGCCCCCGCCAAGAAAAAATAAGCAGCCATTGACACGCCAGCCATCGCCAGCGTTTCCTGATTTTCAGGCTGCCCCACCCCATCACCGCTTCCCCCCAACCGCCAACCAAAGGAGCAACAAAATGGCAACACTCAACCACCCCTATTTTGGATTATTAGACAGCGACACGCTGGCAGACGAAGTAGATGTGCTGTGGGAGCACGATGTAGCGTTAAACGGACACGCCATCAACGCCCAAATTTGGGCCGCCGCCGAAAGCGAGCTAGATGCCACCGAGCTAGACCAGTTCGCCCAACGCCTGCAAAACCTTGCCGAGCTAGACCAACGCGCCCGCGCCGCCTTGCAAAAATATCTGGCAGACGACGACAGCTATCTCACCCACCACCGCGAAGAAATGGAAGGCGGCGACGCGCTGCCCACCACTCCCGCCGCCTTTGTCGCCGCCATGACGCTCAACGGCATCGCCCTGTGGCACCAAGACCCATTTGACGAAGGCAGCGGCCCGCTGGTGTTGGACTACATGATAGACCCCGACCACAGCGACGAAATTCTCGCCGTTTCCGCCACCGGCGCTGGCGAAATTGAAGAAATTAACTGGGAGAGTTGAACGGATTCCTGCTCGTGGTAGGCAGCGAAACGCCTTATTTTCACGCTGATTTCGCTGCTGCTGGTCAACGTGGGCTTATCCGCCATGATTAAATTTGCCGTGCCCGCGCTGATGCTGCTGTATCCCATGACTATGGTATTGATTATGCTAACCTTTTTGAACAATCTGTTTGACGGGTGGCGGCTGGTGTACGCCATCACCATTTTGGGCACGCTGCCCGTTGCGCTGGTGGACGGCTGGCGCACGCTGCACAGCCTGCTGGCAGGCGGCGACGATGCGTGGATTATGCAGCTAGACGGTATGCTGAAAATCAATCTACCGCTGTATTCCTACGGGCTGGGCTGGATTTTGCCTTCTGCCGTAGCGTTTGTGATGAGCGTGATTTTGAGCAAGGTGATTAAGAAATAAATGGATTGAATAAGAGAACGGCTGCTTGGGATAGGCAGCCGTTTTTTTTGTTTGGGCAGCTTGAAAAATAATAACTGCCGTCATTCCCGCGCAGGCGGGAATCTTGTTTGATGTTTTAAAATTGAATTAAAAACAAGCTGTTATTTAACAAAACCAATATTCCCGCCTACGCGGGAATGACGGAGTTTACTATTTCTTATTGTGTTTTTGGTTTTGCCAAGGTTGCATTTTATGAACGCGGGTGCGATAGGTAGGCAGCCTGAAAATGGGCTCGCGTGGGGTGGAGGGGCTTGCTCCTGCTCATGGTAGGCGACGAAACGCCTGCTCTGGCAAAAGATTGGCGATGCGAAAAGGCAGCCTGAAAATGAGTTTACTTGATAAAAGCGTATGAACCCATTTTCAGGCTGCCTTAAACCGCGCCGCGATACAAATCATCATACATCGCCTTCATCTCATCCCATTCCGCCCGCGCCATGGTTTCGCCATAGCGCGACCAATGCGGCACGGCTTCATAGCAATCAAAATCATCGGGATACAAAAATCCACTCAATTTCAGCGGCTTGGGGAACGACAGTTGCCACGGGTTTTCCAGTAAATCTGCCGCTTTGAGCAAAATGCGGCAACGGCGGCGCAGGCTTTGCCAATCCGCGCCGTGGCAAAAGCCTTCGCGTGAGGTGTTTGCATACAAATTGCCCAAAAAGGCAGCCTGAAAACGCTCGCTAAACAGACGCGGTTGCCAGCGGTCGCAGCGTTCATAGCGTTCGCCACCGATGCCGTATAAATTTGCCAACAGGGGTAACAGCTCAAACGAATACAGCCCGATGCAAACGAATACAGCCCGATGCAAACGAATAATTGGTAAATCGGGTTGATAATCAAATGGTTGTAATACGTATCCAGCGTTACGGCTTGATAATGCGCTTCGGGCGGCACGGGTACGATGCGGCGTAGGTAGAAATGTTCTAGCTGTTTTTCGGGCGGCAGTTGCACGAAGTTCATTAGGAAATAGGCTTCGTATAATTCGTGGGCGGAGTCGCGTTTGCTGGGCATGGCAGCGGGCATGGGGTTTCCTTTGGGTTTCAGGCTGCCTATATCATAAATGTGTAGTCATCGGTGTTGAACGATTGCTCCATGTCTTCGGCGGGCACATTGTGCGATGCACCCACGGTTTTGGCTGGCACGCCGACCATGGTGGTTTGCGCGTCCACATCGCGGATGACCACGCTGCCCGCGCCGATTTTGGCGCAGTTGCCGATGCGGATGTTGCCGAGTATGGAAGCGTTTGCGCCTATCATCACGCCGTCGCCCACCTTGGGATGGCGGTCGCCGCTTTGTTTGCCCGAGCCGCCCAGCGTTACGCCATGCAGCAAGGAAATGTCGTTGCCCAGCACGGCGGTTTCGCCGATAACGATGCCTGTGCCGTGGTCAAACATGATGCCATGCCCAAACACGGCGGCAGGGTGGATGTCCACGCCAAACACTTCGCTGGCGCGGTTTTGCAGAAAATAGGCAAGCGTTTGTCGATTGTTGTTCCACAGCCAATGGTTGATGCGGTGCGATTGGATGGCGTGATAGCCTTTGAAATAGAGCAACGGCAGGCAATATTGGTCGCAGGCGGGGTCGCGGTCGTAGCAGGCGGCAACATCGGCAACGGCGGCTTCCACGATGTCGGGGCTGTTTTCTAGCACGCGCATAAAAGTTTCGTAGAGCGCGCGCGCGTCCATGGTGCTACTGGATAGCTTGCTGGATAGATGAAAGGCGAGCACGCGGGCAAAGCTGTCGTGGCGCAACACGGTGAGATGCAAAAAGCTGGCGAGCATCGGCTCGGATTGCGCGGCTTGGGCAACTTCTTGGCAGATGGCTTGCCATAGGGTGTGTTGGTTGATGGGCATGGTGTTCAGGGGCTTAAAAAAGGGGGGATGGTACGTTGTTTTGCGGGATTGATAAAGGGTTTTCAGGCTGCCTTTGATGAAGAAACAAACAAGGCAGCCTGAAAACGGTATTCACCCATTTTCAGGCTGCCTTTTAAGCCATCAAAGCATCAAGTGACTATTTTTTGGCTTTCTTTTGTGGTGGCAAGTCGGTGCAAGTGCCGTTTGCCACTTCGGCTGCCATGCCGATGGATTCGCCTAATGTTGGGTGGGGGTGGATGGTGCTGCCAATATCCACCGCATCGCAGCCCATTTCAATCGCCAAGCAGATTTCGCCAATCATATCGCCAGCGTGTGTGCCCACAATACCGCCGCCGATAATCAAGCCTGTTTCCGCGTCAAAAATCAGTTTGGTGAAGCCTTCATCGCGGCCATTGGCAATGGCGCGACCTGATGCTGCCCAAGGGAACACAGATTTGGTGATTTTGATGCCATCGCGTTTGGCGATTTCTTCGGTAACACCCACCCAAGCCACTTCGGGGTCGGTGTACGCCACCCCTGGAATCACACGCGCGTCAAAGTAAGCTTTGTGTCCCGCGCAGTTTTCAGCGGCAACGTGCGCTTCGTGCACCGCTTTGTGCGCCAACATGGGTTGTCCCACCACGTCGCCGATGGCGTAGATGTGTGGCACATTGGTACGCTGTTGTTTGTCCACTTCAATAAAGCCGCGCTCAGTTACTGCCACGCCTGCTTTTTCGGCAGAGCAGAGTTTGCCGTTGGGCGCGCGACCTGCGGCAACCAATACCAAATCGTAGCGTTGTGGCTCTTTGGGGGCTTTTTCGCCTTCAAAGGTAACGTAGATACCATCGGCTTTGGCTTCAACGGCAACGGTTTTGGTGCTGGTCATGATGTTGTCAAAGCGATGGGCGTTCATTTTTTCCCATACTTTTTCCAAATCGCGGTCTGCGCCTTGCATCAAACCGTCCATCATTTCTACCACGTCTAAACGTGCGCCCAAGGTGCTGTACACTGTGCCCATTTCCAAGCCGATGATGCCGCCGCCGATAATCAGCATACGTTCGGGCACTTGGCGTAATTCCAGCGCGCCGGTTGAATCCACAATGCGTGGGTCTTCGGGGATAAACGGCAGTTTCACCACGCGGCTGCCCACGGCGATAATCGCGTTTTTGAAGGCAACGGTTTTTTTCTCGCCTGTTTCTTTGGCTTGTTCGTATTGAGCCGATTCGGTTAAAGCCACTTCAATGTGGTTCGCGCCCACAAATTGCCCGTTACCGCGAATGATGTCCACTTTGCGAGCTTTTGCCATGCCAGCCAAGCCACCTGTTAATTTGGCGATGACTTTTTCTTTGTAGCTACGCAAGCCGTTGATGTCAATTTCGGGTTCGTTGAATTTGATGCCGTTGGCAGCAAGGTGTTTCACTTCGTCAATCACGGCTGCGTTGTGCAACAGGGCTTTGGATGGAATGCAGCCCACGTTCAAGCATACGCCGCCGAGTGTGCTGTATTGCTCAATCAGGGCAACTTTTAAGCCTTCATCGGCAGCGGCAAAGGCAGCAGAGTAGCCACCTGGCCCACCGCCCAACACGACTACATCGTATTCGGCATCAGCAGAGCCAGCAAATTGCGCGGCTTGGGGCGCGGGCGTTGCGGCTTTGGGGGCTTCGGCTGCGGCAGCTTTGGGGGCTTCGGTGGCTGCACCTGCGGCTTCCACCACGGCAATCACGCCACCTTCTGAAATTTTGTCGCCCACTTTCACTTTCACTTCTTTGATGACACCAGCAGCTTCGGCAGGCACATCCATAGTGGCTTTGTCTGTTTCCAGTGTAATCAAAGTTTGTTCTACGGCAACGCTGTCGCCCACTTTGATTTCTACGGCAATGATGTCCACATTTTCGTGTCCGCCAATATCGGGCACTTTCAGCTCAACTAAACTCATACTAAACCTTTCTTGTCTGGTTTCTCGTGTTTACAAAATAATTCAGGCGGCAGCCTGAAAAGAAATAACGGGGCGCATTATACGCTATTTATAGGGGCGGCGTGGGGTTGGATTGGTTGATGCGTGTCAATTCTAAAACCCATTCTCCATCATAATTTGCCCTGGGATTTTGTTGCGGTGCATGGCGAAACCTTGTTCCAACAGGGCTTTGAATGTGTCTTGCACCATGCTGGGGTTGCCGCAGAGCATAAAGCGGCTGCGCTCTTTGCTAAATCTAAGCTGGAATGCTTGGCTTAAACTGCCGTTGCGCAGGCTTTCAGGCAGCCTGAAATGCAGTCGCTCGCTGTCTGTTTCGCGCGTGGTAATCGGCACAAAGCGCAGTTTGCTGTGATACTCGCCCACCAGCGGATGCTCGGCAAGCTGGGCGATGTAGTCGTTAAAAATCAAATCGCTGTTGTGCGACACGCTGTGGGCAAGGGCAAGCGTGTCAAAGCGTTGCCAGATTTCAGGCTGCTGAATAATGGAAAGAAACGGCGCAATGCCCGAGCCTGTGCACAGCATGATTAAATCGTTGCCATCGGGAAAACGCTCGGGCAGGAAGAAGCCTTGCGCGGTTTTGTCCAGCAGGATGCTGTCGCCCGCTTGCATGGCGGCGAGTTTGGCGGACATTTCGCCATCGGGAATCAGGATGGCGAAAAATTCCAGCGTGTCGGCGTATTCGGCGGAAGTGATGGAATATGCTCGCCAAATGTAGCCCGCGCCTTGGGTAAAGCCCAAGCGGGCGAATTGCCCTGCGGCGAAGCGGAAACTTTCGGGGCGGGTGGTGGCGAAAGTGATGTGGGTTTTGCTGTGGTGTTTCACCCAAAGGATTTGTTCGGTGCTGTATTTGTTTTCTTGCATGATGATGTGTCTGGATATAAGGCAGTCTGAAAGTGGTGTAGCGCGGTTTTCAGGCTGCCTAATGTTGATAAATAAGGTGGATTAAATACCAAACGATGCTTTCAGGCTGCCTACCGCAAATAGGCAGCCTGAAAACGCTTTTACGCCTGATATAGTCGTTTCACACAGTCTTAGACAAGGCGGCGAGCCGCAGATAGTACAAGTAGTACAGCAAGGCGAGCCAACGTAGTATAAGGGCTTAATTGGAACGACTATACCAAGCCACCATACGCTGCGCCGCTTCTACGCATTTTTCTATTTCATCTACCAAGGCAATGCGCACATAGCCTTTACCGGGGTTGCCGTGCACGGTGTCGCGGGCGAAGAAGCGTCCGGGCAACACCTGCACGCCTGTGGCGCGGTATAACTCTTGCGTGAAGCGCAAATCGTCGCCATCGGGGATGGGCAGCCAAATGTAGAACGAAGCCTGCGGCATGGTTACGCTGAATTTTTGCCGCAAAATTGGCACCACGCGGTCAAATTTTTGCTGATAGGCGCGGCGGTTGGCTTCAACGTGGGCTTCATCGTTCCAAGCGGCGATACTGGCGCGTTGCACAGGCAGGCTCATCGCGCTGCCGTGGTAGGTGCGATACAGCAAAAATGGTTTGAGCAATTTTTCATCGCCCGCCACAAAGCCTGAGCGCAAGCTAGGCGCGTTGGAGCGTTTGGATAGGCTGGTGAACATGATGATGTTGTCAAACGTGCGCCCCAATTCGGCGGCGGCTTGCAGGCAGCCGATGGGTTTGTGTCCGTCAAAATAGATTTCGGCATAGCATTCATCGGAAGCGATGATGAAGCCGTATTTATCTTGCAATTCAAATAATTGCGCCCAATCATCGCGCGTTAGCACGCTGCCTGTGGGGTTATCGGGCGAGCAAACGAAAACGATTTGGCAACGCGCCCATTTGTCGGCGGGCACGCTGTGCCAATCGGGCAAAAAGCGCGGCGCGGTGGTGTTGGCGTACACAATTTCGCCGTTGCCCAAAATCGTTGCGCCTTCGTAGATTTGGTAAAACGGATTGGGCGACACCACCACAGGCTTCTCGCTGGCAACAGGGTCTAACGCAGCCTGAACAAAGGAAAACAACGCTTCGCGGCTGCCCAATATCGGCAAAATTTGCGTGTCGGGGTTCAGCGTTAAGCCATCGTAACGGCGATGCAACCAATTGGCGCAGGCTTGGCGCAGCTCGGGCAAGCCCAGCGCGGCGGGATATTTGGACAGCTCGGGCAGCGCGGCAATCAGCGCATCGGTGAGCACGGGCGGCGTGGGATGTTTGGGCTCGCCGATGTAAAGCGGGATTTCGCTGATGCCATCGGGTGGCGCAATGCCTTGCATGGCTTCGCGCAGGCGGGCGAATGGATAGGGGTGAAGTTGATTGAGATGGCTGTTCATGGGTTATCCTTGTGGTGTGGGCAGCGCGGGATGGTGTTTTAGGTTGCGGCGTTTCAGGCTGTATCAAAAGAGACGGCATTATAAAGCGTTTTCGCCGTGCGGCTCTACTTCGCAGGGCAGGCAGCCTGAAAACCCGTTTGCATCATTTTCAAATAAATCGCTTGATAAACAATATATTGCGCTTGCTTATTCTACAATAGAACGAACCCGCCATCCGCCATTTGGCAGCCTGAAAATGAAAACGCGCGGCGCAAATTTGTTTTCCATATTTTCCGCAACTTAGCAAACATTCGTAATTTACGAATGTTTAAATTTGATGTGCGTCAATTTTTGTAACCGCGATTAGGCATAAACTTCGTTCCGTTTTCACCCTAAGCCCAATGGCTTTTAGGGCAATTTTTTACTTTGTCCTATTGGTTATCTTTATGGATGTAATTTGGCTTCACTATAAAAATGCGCCGTCTGTGCTGCCGCCGCTGCGCTTTACGCGCGAAGAAATTGTGTGGCAGGAAGTGCCTAATGAAGTGTCGTTGGCGTTTTTGCTTTCAGGCTGCCCTTTGCGTTGCGTGGGCTGCCATAGCGCGGATTCGTGGAAAGCGGGCTTGGGTGAAGCGTTGTCGGTGGCGTATTTGCGCGAGCGGCTGCGGCGTTATGCGGGCTTACTTACTTGCGTTTTGTTTTTGGGCGGCGAATGGCAGCCTGAAAATCTGTTGGCTTTGCTGCGGGTGGCGCGTGATGAATTTGGCTTGAAAACGTGTTTATACACGGGCTTGGAGCGCGATGAAGTGCCGCCGATGTTGTTGCCCGAATTGTCGTTTTTGAAAACGGGGCGATGGCTGCCCGAGCGCGGCGGGCTGGATAATCCGAACACCAATCAGCGGTTTACCGATTTGCAAACAGGCGAAGATTTAACGGCGTTGTTTTGGCGGCGGCAATAGATTTCAGGCAGCCTGATGTGGTTTCAGGCTGCCTATTGGTAAATCACAATAAAAACAGTTTCCCCTGCTGTTGCCCTGTTAGGCAGCCTGAAAAGGGCAGCAGCGTTTTTTCAACCACTCACTCACACATTGGAGAACATCATGCTTCGGCTGTATCCCGAACAAATCCAATCCAAACTTGACTTTATTCAACACTATATGGCGGCGCACAACGCGGCAGACGGCTCAACCATGGATGCCAACGCCAACGTTACCCATAAAAACATCGCCACGTTGGAAAGCGAGTTGCTCAAAGACGTTTTCGTGCAAATTAACCGCGCCCAAGTGTCGCGCAAAATTGGCGAATTATTTGGCGATGATTTGGCGCGCGAATATGTACGCCAAATTGAAGCGCACGAGATTTATGTGCACGATGAAACCAGCCTGAAACCTTATTGCGTGTCGGTAACCATGTATCCTTTCTTGCGCGATGGGCTCACCAAATTGGGCGGCGAATCGCGCGCGCCGCAGCATTTGGCATCGTTTTGCGGCTCGTTTATCAATTTTGTGTTTGCCGTGAGCGCGCAATTTGCAGGCGCGGTGGCAACGGTTGAATTTATTACTTATTTTGACTACTTCGCCCGCAAAGATTTTGGCAACGATTATTTAACCACCCACCGCAGCGAGATTGAAAACGCCTTGCAGCAAGTGGTGTATAGCATCAACCAGCCCGCCGCCGCGCGGGGTTATCAAAGCGTGTTCTGGAATATTTCGCTGTATGACCGCTATTATTTTGACGCGATGTTTGGCGATTTTGTGTTCCCCGATTTCACCAAGCCCGTGTGGGCAAGCGTGTCGCGTTTGCAAAAATTTTTCCTAAATTGGTTCAACCAAGAGCGCAACAAAGCGGTGCTCACCTTCCCCGTGGTAACCGCCGCCATGCTCACCGACCACGGCAAATGCAAAGACGGCGAGTTTGCCGACACGCTGGCGCACGAATTAAGCGTGGGCAATTCGTTTTTTGTGTACCAATCCGACAACCCCGATTCGCTGGCATCTTGCTGCCGACTGCGCAACCAAATTGAAGACAGCACCTTTTCCTACTCGCTCGGCGCAGGCGGCGTGGCAACGGGTTCAATCAACGTGATTACCATCAACATGAATCGCTTGGTGCAAGATGGGCGCGACCTTGCCGCCGAAGTGGACAAAATCCACCGCTATCAATACGCCTACCGCAAGTTGATGGAAGAATACCAAGCCGCTGGGCTGCTGCCTGTTTACGATGCGGGCTTTATCTCGCTGGACAAGCAATTTTTAACCATCGGCATCAACGGCATGGTGGAAGCCGCCGAAAGCCAAGGCATTCAGGCTGCCTATACGCCCGAATATGTGGATTTTGTGCAATCGCGGCTCAAAATTATTTTTGAAGCCAACAAAGCCGCCAATGCCAAATACGGCGTGAAATTCAACACCGAATTTGTGCCCGCCGAAAACTTGGGCGTGAAAAACGCCAAATGGGATAAGGCAGACGGCTATTTTGTGCCACGCGATTGCTATAACTCTTATTTTTATGTGGTGGAAGACGACCAAACCAACGCGCTGGATAAATTCCTGCTGCACGGGCGCGAGTTGATAGACTGGCTGGACGGCGGCTCGGCGTTGCATTTGAATTTAGACGAAGCCCTGCCGCAATCAGGCTTTCGCGCCTTGCTGGATATTGCCGCCAAAACAGGCTGCAACTATTTTTGCACCAATGTGAAAATCACCATTTGCAACGAGTGCGAACACATAGACAAACGCACGCTCGCCCAATGCAGCGCG
>NZ_JAUMZV010000048.1 GCF_030527935.1 Kingella sp. (in: b-proteobacteria) | reverse complement strand
ATTTTAAAACAATTGGTAAGAAGTAATTTATCCTAGTTATCTAGGACAGCCCCATAATGAATATAGGTTCTAACACACCACTTGATAATAACTATTATTTGCGAGATAATGCGCCTTTCGTAACACTTCTTAACTCTTTTTCACACACGGAGACCCAACCCATGAAAAAAACCGCCCTTGCCCTGCTGTTCGCAGGCATCGCCGCCAGCACATTCGCCGCCGATTTCGCCCAAGAACACACCCTAACCATCAACGGCACGCCCGCCTATCTCGCCGAAACTTCCGCCCGCGTGCTCGGCAACGCCCAAGGCACCGCCCCCGAGTTGGTGGATGACATCACGGATGGCTTAGGCGCGCGCAAAATCGCAGGCTACAAAGTCATGATTATGGGGCGCACCTATTCCGTAGCCGCCGAAACCAAACCGCCTAAAGAAGGGCAAACCCAATGGCGCGAAAAAGCCTATGTGCACCGTGGCGTAAAGCTGTTTGTCGGCATTCCCGTGGTAAAAGGCAAAATGGATTTAGCCCACGCGCAGTTGCTCAAAATCGGCGTGGTGGACGATAACGGCGGCGCGTCCGAGCATCTGCCCGATGAAAAAATCCGCCCTGTGGGCAAACAACTGATGAGCGAATCCACCCAAGTAGAACAGCCCCGCCTAAAAATCAGCGCGCTAGAATGGCCCGACATGGCACACAAAGCCACCAACGGCGGCGGCGTGAAACTGGAAGCCGAAGCCGTGATTGATGGCAAACGCATTCACACCAAAATGGACAGCCCCTTTGCCCGCTTCTACACCGCCAAACCCACCAGCAGCGCACCGTTTAAAGCCGATGCACGGTTTGTGAAATAAGTGGTTGGCAACAATAAAGGCAGCCTGAAAACGTTGTTTGGCGTTTCAGGCTGCCTTTTGGCGTTCTTTATTTTTTGCCAGAGCAGGCGTTTCGCCGCCTACCACGAGCAGGGGCAAGCCCCTGCACCCCGTGCAGCATCCACCATTCGTCGCAATATCAAGGCAGCCTGAAATCTCCCTTTTCAGGCTGCCTTTGTTTAATGCTTCTTTGTTAAACAAATGATTGAAACATTGGTGGTGTCCTAAAAAGTAGGCTGACTTGATTATGGTTGATAGCAAGCAGTATTGGGTAAAAACTCCGCAATCTGTTCTCTCTCCCGCCAGCGGGGGCAGGAACAGTAGTGCAGCATACTTTTTAGGACACTACCAAAATTCGGGTTTCTCTTAAAAAAAGAGAAACCCGAATTTTATATTTTCAGGCTGCCTAATCACCCAAGGCAGCCTGAAAACAGCTTTTAGCCTTTACGCGCTGCTGTTACTTCCGCAGCAACGTGTGCAGGGGCTTCGGCGTATTTCGCAAACTCCATAGAGTAGGTAGCACGACCTTGGGTAGCCGAACGCAGGTCAGTTGAGTAACCAAACATTTCAGCCAAAGGCACTTCGGCGCGCACTTTTTTGCCGCCAATGCCATCGTCGTCCATACCCAACACGATGCCGCGACGACGGTTCAAGTCACCCATCACATCGCCCATGTAGTCTTCGGGCGTTTCCACTTCCACCGCCATAATGGGTTCAAGCAACACAGGCGATGCTTTGCGCATACCTTCTTTAAACGCTTGTGAAGCCGCCAATTCAAATGCCAGTTGTGAAGAGTCCACATCGTGATAAGAACCGAATACCAAGCGGATACGCACATCCACCACAGGGAAGCCTGCCACCACGCCGTTTGGCAAGGTGTCGCGGATACCTTTATCCACAGATGGGATAAATTCGCGTGGAATCACGCCGCCTTTAATCTCGTCGATAAATTCGTAGCCTGCGCCACCAGGTTCCATCGGTTCCATTTTGATGACAACGTGGCCATATTGACCTTTACCGCCCGATTGTTTGGCGTGTTTGTATTCCGCTTCCACTTCTTTGCGAATGGTCTCACGGTAAGCCACTTGGGGCGCACCGATGTTGGCTTCTACTGCAAATTCGCGTTTCATGCGGTCCACAATAATTTCCAAGTGCAATTCGCCCATACCAGAAATAATGGTTTGACCTGATTCTTCATCAGTACGCACGCGGAAAGATGGGTCTTCTTTTGCCAAACGATTCAAAGCGATGCCCATTTTTTCTTGGTCAGCTTTGGTTTTTGGCTCAACGGCAACGTGGATTACGGGCTCAGGGAATTCCATGCGTTCCAAAATAATGGGCGCATCTTCGGCGCACAAAGTTTCGCCTGTGGTAACGTCTTTCAAGCCGATAGCCGCAGCGATGTCGCCTGCGCGCACTTCTTCAATCTCATCGCGGTCGTTTGCCGTCATTTGCACCAAGCGACCAATGCGTTCGCGTGTGCCTTTTACTGAGTTGACAACCGTATCGCCAGATTTCAAAACGCCTGAATATACGCGGATAAAGGTTAAGTTACCCACATATTTGTCGTTCATCATTTTGAATGCCAACGCAGAGAATTTCTCTTCGTCGCTGGCTTGGCGTGTGGCTTTGTCGCCATTAGGCAATTCGCCTGCCACAGGAGGAATGTCGGTAGGTGCGGGCAGCAGTTCTACTACCGCGTCCAACATACGTTGCACACCTTTGTTTTTGAACGCAGAACCGCACAAGATAGGTTGAATTTCGCCGTTCAAAGTGCGGGTACGCAATGCGCCGATGATTTCTGCTTCGGTCAGCTCTTCGCCGCCCAAATATTTGTCCATCAGCTCTTCGCTGGCTTCGGCAGCGGCTTCAATCATGTTTTGTCGCCATTCTTCGGCAGTAGCCACCAAATCCGCAGGGATGTCGCCGTAAGTAAACGTTACGCCTTTGTCTTCTTCGTTCCAAATGATGGTTTTCATTTTCAACAAATCTACCACGCCTTCAAACGCATCTTCTGCGCCCACGGGAATCACGATGGGCACAGGGTTAGCGCGCAAGCGGGTTTTCATTTGTTCCACCACGCGGAAGAAGTTTGCACCTTGGCGGTCCATTTTGTTCACAAATGCCAAGCGTGGCACTTTGTATTTATTGGCTTGTCGCCATACGGTTTCGGATTGGGGTTGTACGCAGCCCACCGCGCAGTAAACCATTACCGCGCCGTCCAATACACGCATAGAACGTTCTACTTCAACGGTAAAGTCCACGTGCCCTGGGGTATCAATGATGTTGAAGCGGTGTTCTGGGAACTGGTTCGCCATACCTTTCCAGTATGAAGTTACCGCCGCAGAAGTAATGGTAATGCCGCGTTCTTGTTCTTGTTCCATCCAGTCGGTTGTTGCCGCGCCGTCATGCACTTCGCCTAGTTTGTGGGTTAAGCCTGTGTAGAACAAGATGCGTTCGGTGGTGGTGGTTTTGCCCGCGTCAATGTGGGCAGAAATACCGATGTTGCGATACAAGTTAATAGGGGTTTTACGAGCCATTTTATTATCCTCTAAATATTAGAAACGGAAGTGAGAGAACGCTTTGTTGGCTTCTGCCATGCGGTGTACTTCTTCACGTTTTTTCATTGCGCCGCCGCGACCTTCGGCTGCGTCAATCAATTCACCTGCTAGGCGCAAATCCATGGATTTTTCGCCACGTTTGCGGGCGGCATCGCGTACCCAACGCATTGCCAATGCCAAACGGCGTGAAGCACGCACTTCAACAGGAACTTGGTAGTTTGCACCACCTACGCGGCGGCTTTTTACTTCTACAAGCGGTTTGGCATTATTGATGGCTTCGTTGAACACTTCAATTGCTTCTTTGCCTTGTACTTTTTTGGCAATTTGTTCCAATGCGCCGTATACGATGCGTTCGGCAACAGCTTTTTTGCCGTCAATCATCAATACGTTCATGAATTTGGTCAATTCTACGCTGCCGAATTTTGGGTCAGGCAGAATCTCGCGCTTGGGGACTTCTCTACGTCTTGGCATTTTAATTCCTTAGTCTATTCAGTTGGGGCATTCCCATGAATGCTCATGCGGGGCATTCACTTACTCGGCGGCTTTTTTTCAGGCTGCCGACGTGCCAGTGGTTTAACAAATTATTTAGGGCGTTTTGCACCGTATTTAGAACGCGCTTGTTTACGGTCTTTCACGCCTGCGGTATCCAAAGAACCGCGAACGGTGTGGTAACGCACACCGGGCAAGTCTTTTACACGACCGCCGCGAATCAGCACTACGCTGTGTTCTTGCAGGTTATGACCTTCACCGCCGATGTATGAAATCACTTCAAAACCGTTGGTTAGGCGCACTTTGCAGACTTTACGCAAGGCTGAGTTTGGTTTTTTGGGGGTTGTGGTGTAAACACGGGTGCACACGCCGCGTTTTTGCGGGCAGGCTTCCAGTGCGGGAACTTTGTTCACATAAACAGGTTTTTGACGACCTTTGCGAACTAATTGGTTGATAGTTGGCATATTTTTCTTTTCCTGTTGAATAAAAAATACTTGCTAGCACCATGCCAGCAAGCCGAGCATTATAGTGTTTTTGCAAGATGTTGGTCAATAAGGGATTTTAAGGCAGCCTGAAAGTGGGGTTGGAGAAATGGGCGAAAATGGTTTTTCAGGCTGCCTTGGATGGATTGGCTTTTAAATGTTGTTCAATCACATCGGCGATGCGCTGGCTTGCGCCTTGGTGTTGGGCAAGATAGGCGGTGGCGTTGGCGGCTTGCTGGGTGTGGATTTCAGGCTGCGCAAGCTGTTGGGTTACGGCTTGGACAAGCTCGGCTGCGCTGTGGATTTGTTGGGCAACGCCTGCGGCTAGGGCTTCTTGGCAGGTAGCCTGAAAATTGTAGATGGACGAACCAAACAGCACGGACTTGCCACATTGCAACGGTTCTATGATGTTTTGACAGCCTGTATCAACAAGGCTGCCGCCGATGAATACGATGTCGGCAGCCTGAAAATAGGCATACATTTCGCCCATGCTGTCGCCTATCCAAACTTGGGTATCGGGGCGGATGGGGGCGTTGTCGCTGCGTTTTTGGGTTTGAAAGCCACTCTGTTGGGCAAGGTTGTAGGCAGCCTGAAAACGCTCGGGGTGGCGCGGGATGATAACGAGCAGGGTATCGGCGTGAGGTTGCCATGCGTTCAAGATGAGTTCGGCTTCGTCTTGCCCATCTTTTTCGCGCAAGCTGGCGGCGACAAACACGCGGCGGTTGCCGATTTTTTGACGAAATTGGGCGGCAAGTTCGCGCGATGCGGGCGGGATGGGGATGTCGTATTTGGTGTTGCCACAAACGATGGGGTTAGGCGCGCCCAATTGTTGCAGACGTTGCGCATCAGCTGGGGTTTGGGCGCAGATGGCGGCAAGTTGGCGCAGAGCGGGGCGGATAAGGCTGGGGATTTTTTGGTAGCTGCGTTGGGATTTTTCGGATAGGCGGGCGTTGGCGAGAAACAGTGGGATGCGGTGGTTGTGGCAGCCTGAAATCAGGTTTATCCACAGTTCGGTTTCCATTAGCACGCCAAATTGGGGGCGATGTTCGCGCAAAAATTGTGCTACCCAATCGCGGCGGTCGTAGGGCAGATAGCGACATTGCGCTTGCGGATAGAGTTGGGTGGCGGTAGCGCGTCCTGTGGGAGTCATTTGGGTGAGCAGCAGCGGGGCATTGGGGAAGCGGCGTTGCAATTTGGCGATGAGCGGTTGCGAGGCGCGGGTTTCGCCCACGGATACGGCGTGTATCCAGATGGGCTGTTGCACGGGGCTGGGGTGGGGTTCGCCGAAGCGTTCGTTCCAATGTTCTAGGTAGGCGGGATTTTTGCGAGCGCGTTGGCGCAGATAGTGGCGGATAAGCGGTGGGGCGATGTACCAAAGGGCGTTGTAGAGAGCGGGAAGCAGCATTTTGGATATGGTAAACAAAAATTCAGGCTGCCTATTTTAAGTTAGGCAGCCTGAAAATGTATAAATGATTAGTCAACCAAAGTGAGTTTGCCGTTCATGGTTGCGTAGTGGCCAGGGAATGAGCAGTAGTATTCGTATGCTTCGCCTTTTGCCAGTTTAGATACGTCAAAGGTTACGCTGTCTTGTTCGCCACCGCTCAACAATTTGGTGTGAGCGACTACGCGTTCATCGCCAGCTTTAACGTAGTTATTTGCTTCGCCAGCAGTTTGACCATCAGCCAATATGCCGTCTTTGTCGGCAGATTTAGACAATACAACGTTATGACCCATAGCAGATTTAGGCATTTTGCCTTCGTGTTTCAGGGTGATTTTGTATTGTTTGCAGCTTGATTTAACTTGGATTTCTTTGGGGTCAAATTTCATTGCGTCATCGCTTACGATAACGGCTTCGCATTCGCCGCCCGCAGCAGCGGCAGGTGCATCAGCAGCAGGGGAAGCGGCAGCAGGTGCAGCTTCGGATGCCGCGGCAGGAGCGGCTTCGGATGCAGCAGGGGCAGAAGCAGCTTCGGATGCAGCAGGTGTAGAAGCGACAGTTTCAGATGCGGCAACAGCAGTAGAAGCGGCTTGCTCAGCAGGTTGCGCGGGTTTGTTATCGCCACAAGCGGTTAAAGTTAATGCGGCGGCTGCGATGAGACCTAGATAAATTTTCATAATGAGTCTTCCCTTTAAGTTTGATGATTAAGTTTGTTTTTTGATTTAGAACAAACTTGCGTTTAACAAGGGGGCGATTATGCCCCCAGTCAATGGGATTTTTTTTGATGTAAATCAAGTTTTTTGTTAATTATTGTTAGTCTGGCGGTTGTTTTTGACCAGTTTTTGCAATGCGGCGGCGAGTTTGGGGTGGTGGGCAACTTTTTCGGCGGTTTGCTCAAAGCTGTTAAGCGCGCGTTCGCTTAGGTGAAAATTTTTGTTTTTTGGGGCTTCGGGATTGGTGGGGCGCGTTTTGATTTGGACGCGGACGATGCTGGGGTCAAGCTCTTGCAATTGGGGCAGCAGATTGGGCAGCAGCATTTTGAGCCGAGTGGCCGCCATCGGTGCGCTAACGTGGATAATCAGCGCGTTTTCGTCAATGCAGGCGACGCGAAAATGGGGATGCAGATTGGGGGGCAGCAGGCGTTTGATGGCGGTGTCCAGTTGCTGCCAATAGCGCGAGCGTTGCAAAAGGTTGGCTAGGGGGGAATGGGCGGGGATTAGGGGGGTGAATTGCATGGTTTGGTTTTGTTGCAGCGGGGGTTTCAGGCTGCCTATGGGGGGATTTTTTTGGGTTTAGGCAGCCTGAAATTCAAAAACAGGGTTTTCAGGCTGCCTAATCTTTCTATTCAAAAAGCAGCCTGAAAACGCTCCATTCCATTTTAGCTTCGCAGAAGCTCGTAAACTCGCTTTCAGGCTGCCTTCTTATCTCAAATCATCATTCAGGTCGCATCTGCGGGAACAGCACCACATCGCGAATCGTTTGCGCGTTGGTCAGCAGCATCACCAAGCGGTCGATGCCGATGCCGCAGCCGCCTGTGGGGGGCAGGCCGTATTCCATTGCGCGGATATAGTCGGCATCGTAGTGCATGGCTTCATCGTCGCCCGCGTCTTTTTGCGCCACTTGCGATTTGAAACGCGCGGCTTGGTCTTCGGGGTCGTTCAACTCGGAATAGCCGTTTGCCAGCTCACGCCCCACGACAAACAATTCAAACCGCTCGGTTAAGCCTGCTTTGGTGTCCGATACGCGGGCAAGCGGCGACACTTCCACGGGGTAGTCCACAATAAAGGTGGGATTCCACAGCTTGCTTTCGGCGCAGCCTTCAAACAACGCCAGTTGCAGGCTGCCCAAGCCGCTGGCGTGGGGCAAATCTTCGCCGTGTTTCACGATTTCTTTTTTCAGCCATTCGGCATCGTTAAGCTGTTCATCGGTGTAGTGCGGGTTAAATTTTTTAATCGCGCCCACAATGGTTAATCGCTCAAACGGGCTTTCCAAGTCCACTTCTTTGCCGTTGTATTGGATTTTTGCCGTGCCGTTTACCGCCCGCGATGCGGCGCGAATCACGCCTTCGGTCATTTGCATCATGCGTTCGTAATCGCTAAATGCTTCGTAAAATTCCATCATGGTGAACTCGGGGTTGTGGCGCACCGACATGCCTTCGTTGCGGAAGTTGCGGTTGATTTCAAACACACGCTCCAAGCCGCCCACGACCAAGCGTTTTAAATACAACTCGGGCGCAATCCGCAAGTAAAGCGGCATATCCAGCGCGTTGTGGTGGGTAACAAACGGTTTGGCTGCCGCGCCGCCTGGAATGGGGTGCATCATCGGCGTTTCCACTTCCAAATATTGCTCGCTCACCATATAGCTGCGCACGGCTTGCACGATTTGGCTGCGTTTGATGAACACGTCGCGGCTATCGGGGTTGGCGATTAAATCCACATAGCGTTGGCGATATTTGGTTTCTTGGTCGCTCAAACCTTTGTGTTTGTCGGGCAGCGGGCGCAGCGATTTGGCGAGCAGGCGAATATTGGACACGCGCACGGTGAGCTCGCCGTGGTTGGTTTTGAACAGCACGCCTTCTGCGCCGATGATGTCGCCCATGTCCCAATGGTTGAAGTCGTCGAGCGTTTCTTGGCTCACGCCTTTGTTGTTGAGATAAAGCTGGATTTGCCCGCTTACGTCTTGCACGGTGGCGAAGCTGGCTTTGCCCATTTGGCGTTTGAGCATCATGCGCCCTGCAATTTTGACGGGGATTTCTTGCGGGTCTAGCTCTTCTTTGCTGATGTTGCCGTATTGGGCGTGCAAGTCGGCGGCAAAGGCATCGCGGCGGAAGTCGTTGGGATAGGCGATGCGTTGCTGGCGAATGGTGTGCAGTTTTTCGCGGCGCAGGGCGATGATTTGGTTTTCGTCTAGTTGGATTTCTTCGGGTTGGTGTTGTTGTTCGGTCATAAGGGTTCTTTCAAAATAAACAGATTTTCAGGCTGCCTAAACTGGCATAAAGCGTGGCATTTTACGCGGATTTACATTTTTGATAAATGATTTGATAAAGGGTTAGATTTTGTTTTCCGGCTGCCTATTTGATGATTTAAAGGCAGCCTGAAAATCGCCAAACAGCATTTCAGGCTGCCTTTTGGGGTGGGTTATAGGCAGCCTGAAAATAGGTATTCATAGAAAATGGCGTATTTCAGGCGGGGCGATGTTTGGTTTAAGAACCTGTATTCATTATTTGCATAGGCAGATTTGATGGCGTAAAAGCGCGGATACAAGGCAAAAAGCACAGCAAGGTTGAACACCTTGTGCGCATTTTTAACGCGGTAGCCGCGTTTTTAGGGCATTAAAGATGCCTATGAAAATAGGGAATACAGGTTCTAAATAGAGTACTTTGTATATTGTAAAGATGTTAGAATGATTGTGAACGTATTGATGTAGTGAGTAAATTTCAAACAAATATAGTGCGCGTGAACGCCATTATCCTAGTAATCATTCACTACAAATAACCCAAAAAGGATTGCTTTACCCATGTTCAGCCTATTGATTGCCCCCGATTTTCCCCCCGAATTTTTTGCCAACTGGCATATGTTTAACACGCAACTGCAACGCGCGTTGGACACCACCATCCATTTGCAAATGCCCGCAGGCTACCGCGAGCAAAACGATTTGATAGACAGCGAAACGATTGCGCTGGTGTATGCTAACCCGTTTGACGCGGGCAGCCTGATGCGCGAAAAGGGCTACATCGCGCTTGCCAAGCCCAATTTGCCCAGCGACCAAGTGTTGGTGGTGGCGAATGCGCAAAGCGCGTTGGCAGCGTTGAGCGATTTGCCCGCCGATAGCCGCGTGTTGATAACCGCTAACCGCGATATGGGGCGCATTGGCTTGGACGTGTTGCAAGGCACGGCGATAACGGCGGATTCGGTGCAATGGCTGCCAACGCGCACGTTTACCGAGCTGGCGCGGCGGCTGATGGCAAACGAAGCCGAGATTGGGCTGTTCCTTGCCAGCTCGTTTCGCAGCTTGAACGCCAGCACCCAAGGCAGCCTGAAAATCCTGTTTGAAACCCAGTTTGACAGCTTTGGGCACACCATGCTGCTGCATCCCGATTTTGCCGAGCAGGCGGATAAGCTGCGCGAAGTGTTGGTCAACATGGTGCAATCGCCTGTAAACAAAATGACGCTGGAAGATTTGGGCATGGCGAAAGGGTTTGTGGCGTTGGGGGTTACGGATGATGGCGCGGAGGAAGCAGTGGGGGAAGCCGAAGCCGAGACGGTAGTAGTTGAGAAGGAAGCTGCTGCTGTTGAAACGGAGACGGAAGCCGTTACCGCGCAAGAAATGCCTGTTGCGCAAGAAGCGGTGGAGACTGTGGAAACGGTGGCGGCGGAAGAAACGGAAACCATAGAGACCGCAGAAGCCGCACCAACAGTAGAAACAGCGGAAACAGAACAGCAGCCTGAAAACGGTTAAGGTGCAATGATGCACAAGGGTGGGCGATTGTCTGCCCTTTTTTCAGGCTGCCTGTTCATTCCAACCATCCCAATCCCCAATCACCCCTGCTCTTCCACCCACGCATTCCCATCCCGTGCCAACAGTTCCCGTGCCGCTTCGGGTCCCCAGCTATTTGCCGCGTAGCCGTGCGGCGCAATGGGCGAAGTCGCCCAGTTATCCAAAATCGGCATCACCCATTCCCAAGCCTTTTCCAATTCATCGCGGCGGTTAAACAGAGCCAATCGCCCGTCAATCACTTCGCGCAGCAGCAATTCATACGCTTCGGCGCGGCGACCGTCCACCGCCTTGCCCATGTCTAGCACCATTTCGGCGGGGGCAACATCCAAGCCGCTGCCCACTTGCTTCACCCACCATTTGAGCGACACGGTTTCATCGGGCTGCAAGCTGATGATTAGGCGGTTGGCGTGATGGCCAAACAAGCTGCCCGCATCGGGCTTAAAGTTCAGCACAATTTGCGCGCTGCGTGCCGCCATGCGTTTGCCTGTGCGCAGGTAAAACGGCACGCCTTGCCAGCGCGGTGTGCCCACTTCGGCGCGGATGGCAACATAGGTTTCCGTGCGGCTGTCGGCGGGCACGTTATGCTCTTGCAAATAGCCTTTCAGGCTGCCTGATGCAGTGTATTGGGCACGGACTACGTTTTTATCCACATCCGCCGAAGTCATGGGTTTGAGCGCGGCAACCACTTTTAGCTTCTCATCGCGCACATCGTCCGCGCCCAGCGATTGGGGGCGTTCCATCGCCACAAAGCACAGCATTTGCATCAAATGGTTTTGCACCATATCGCGCAACGCGCCTGTGATGTCGTAGAACTCGCCGCGCTCTTCCACGCCCAGCTGCTCGGCGATGGTGATTTGCACCGATTGCACAAAATCCTTGTGCCAAATCGGTTCTAAAAACGCATTGCCAAAGCGCAGCGGCAACACGTTTTGCAGGCTTTCTTTGCCTAGATAGTGGTCAATGCGGTACACCTGTTCTTCTTTGAAAAACCGCGCCACATCGGCATTGATGGCTTGCGATGAAGCCAAATCTGTGCCCAGCGGTTTTTCCAGCACAATGCGCACGTTATCCGCATTCAGCCCCACGGCAGCAAGGTTTTCGCAGGCGGGGGCGAAAAATTTGGGCGCGGTGGAAAGATAGATAATCACGTTATCCGTTGCTTTTCGCGCTTTAACGGCTGCGCTTAATCGGGTGAAGTGTTCAGGCTCGGTTACATTGAGTGGCAGATATTCAATCCGCGCGATAAACGATGCCCACAGCGCGTCGCTGAAATTGTGTTTGATGTGGATTTTGCTGTCGGTTTCCACTTTGGCTAAAAACTGCGCGGTGTCAAACTGGCTGCGCGATACGCCCAAAATGCGCCCTTGCGGGTGCAACAAGCCCGCCGCGTGCGCTTGATACAAGCTGGGCAACAGCTTGCGCATGGATAAATCGCCTGTTGCGCCGAAGATAACCATATCAAAATTGGTTTGAGACATAGTGGATTCCTTGTTGAATGGGGGGACGATGGATTGCGCCATTATAAAAGATTTGCGCGTTTTCAGGCTGCCTGAATGGGCGTTTTCCGCCGCGATAGGCAGCCTGAAAATCGTGTTTACCGCTTTTAGCTTCGCAACTTCGCTGCGCTACATAAGCCGCCTATGATCGTAGCAATCCTACACGTTGGCGCAATTTTTGTCTATGCAAACGCTGCGCAAAAATTGATTTAAAACAGCCATTTTGACAACTTTTCGGTATAATCTCGCCCCGCGTAGTAGCCATCACGCAACGTCATTTTGTAATCAAACTACAATAACCATCCAGACAAATAAACCAGAAAGACACCAACCATGACCACTCTCCATCCCAAACTCGCTGCCATCACCCAGCGCATCATTGACCGCAGCCGCTCCACGCGCACCGCCTATTTGGCGCGGATTCGCCAATATGTCAAACAAGGCAAAGTGCAGCGCGACCAGCTTGGCTGCTCCAACTTGGCGCACGGCTATGCCGCCATGCCCAAAACCATCCAAATCCAAATGCAGCAGCCCAATGTGCCCAACATCGGCATGATTAGCGCGTATAACGACATGGTGTCGGCGCACCAGCCGTTTAAAGATTTTCCCGATTGGATTAAAGACGAAGTGCAAAAATACGGCGCAACCGCGCAAGTGGCGGGAGGCACGCCCGCGATGTGCGATGGCATCACGCAGGGCTACGAAGGCATGGAATTGTCGCTGTTTTCGCGCGATGTGATTGCCATGAGCACCGCCGTTGGGCTGTCGCATCAAATGTTTGATGGCGCGTTGCTGTTTGGCGTGTGCGACAAAATCGTACCAGGCTTGATGATAGGCGCATTGTCGTGCGGACATTTGCCCGCCATTTTTGTGCCCGCCGGCCCGATGGAAAGCGGCATCAGCAACAAAGAAAAAGCCCGCACGCGCCAGCTTTTTGCCGAAGGCAAAGTAGGGCGTGATGCCTTGTTGGCAAGCGAGCTGGGCTCGTATCACAGCGCGGGCACGTGCACCTTTTACGGCACGGCCAACTCCAACCAAATGATGATGGAATTGATGGGCGTGCATCTGCCCGCCGCCGCGTTTTTCAACCCCTACACGCCGATGCGCGAAGCCCTAACCCGCCACGCGGGCGCGCACATGGTGCAGGGCATTCAATCAGGCAGCCTGAAACCGCTGGGCGAAATGTTGAGCGAAAAATCGTTTATCAACGCCATGATAGGCTTGATGGCAACAGGCGGCTCCACCAACCACACCATGCACTTGGTGGCGATGGCGCGGGCAGCGGGCGTGATTTTGAATTGGGATGATTTTGACGAAATCTCATCCATCATCCCGCTGCTGATTCGCGTGTATCCCAACGGGCAGGCGGATGTGAACCACTTTGCGGCGGCGGGCGGCTTGCCGTTTGTGATACGCGAATTGCGTGATGCGGGCTTGCTGCATGACGATGTGGACACCGTGGTTGGGCATGGCATGGCGGCGTACACGCAAGAGCCGTTTTTGATTGACGGCAAGTTGCAATGGCGCGATGCGGTTGCCGAAAGCCGCGACACCGCGATTTTGCGCACCGTTGCCGAGCCGTTTTCGCCCGATGGCGGCCTGCGTCTGATGCGCGGCAACGTGGGGCGCAGCGTGATTAAAGTGTCTGCCATGAAGCCCGAGCATTTTGAAATAGAAGCCCCTGCCATCGTGTTCAACGACCAGCGCGAAGTGTTGGCAGCGTTTGAACGCGGCGAATTGGAGCGCGATTTTGTCTGCGTGGTGCGCTTTCAAGGCGCGCGGGCAATGGGCATGCCCGAGCTGCACAAGCTCACCCCGCCGCTGGCGATTTTGCTAGACCGCGGCTTTAAAGTGGCGTTGGTTACCGATGGGCGGATGTCGGGCGCATCAGGCAAAGTGCCCGCCGCAATTCATATGTCGCCCGAAGCCCTGATGGGCGGCAACATCGGCAAAATCCGCACGGGCGACATGATTCGCTTCAACGCCAAAACAGGCGAATTGAATGTGCTGGTAAACGAAGCCGAATGGCACGCGCGGGAAATCCCCACGCCCGATTTAAGCAAAAACACACACGGCATTGGGCGCGAATTGTTTGCTGGCTTTCGCGCCCAAACCAGCAGCGCGGAAACAGGGGCAATGAGCTTTGGCGGGGATTTTGCGTGATGGGGGTGGGATAAGGCGCAGGTGTTGAGAACAAGATAAAGGCAGCCTGAAAACGGGATTTTACGTTTTCAGGCTGCCTTTACGTTTGAGTACGGTGCTGTTTTTTGTTTACGGGATTGGGGCTGTTTGCCAACCGCGTGCGCAGCAAAGCTGCACACCCTACGGCTGGTGGAATAAAGCAAGGCAGCCTGAAAACGAGCAAAGCGCATTTCAGCGAAGCCAAAACAAGCAAAGCCAAAACGTGCATTTAAACCAGTTTTCAGGCTGCTTTGGGGTTTCAGGCTGCCTTGTTTTCACACAAACCCCATCGCCCCCTTGCCGCCTTCTTTCAGGCTGCATTCCAGTTGCAAGCTGGCGAGCAGGGCAGGGGCATCGGCAAATGGGGTGATGCGTGCTTGTTTGATGGCGACGGCAAAATCGCCGGCCACCAGTTGTTTGATGCGGGCGACTTCGCTGCGCAGCTCATCGGGGCAGGGCAAGCTAAGTTGGGCGCAGTGGGCTTGAAATAGCTTCCATGCTTGGTCGGGGCGCAGGGGCAGAAATTCTAGTTTGAAGTCAAAGCGGCGCAGGGCGGCTTGGTCTAGGTTGCGCATTAGGTTGGTGGTGGCGATGAAGATGCCTTGGTAGGCTTCCATTTGGGTGAGCATTTCGTTGACTTGAGTGATTTCCCAGCTTTGGTTTGCGCCGCGCCTGTCTTGCAAGAAGCTGTCCACTTCGTCAAACACGAGTATGGCTTGGTTTTCTTCGGCTTCGGCAAAGGCTTGGGCAATGAGTTGCTCGGTTTCGCCGACGTATTTGGAAAGCAAATCGGAGCTGCGTTTGTAGATAAGCTGTTTGCCTGCTTGTTCGGCGAGCCATGCGGCATATGCGCTTTTGCCTGTACCTGCTGCGCCGTATAGGCATAGCGTGCCGCGCTCTGCGGCGATGATGCCTTGGGCGAGCTGGTGTAGGTCGCGCGATGTGTTTAGGTAGTCTAGGCTATACACTTCGGGCAGCTTGGTGGTTTTTTTGAGCGCGTGGTAGTTGCCTTGGGCTTTTAGGGTGTTGTGCAGCAGTTTTTGGAAGAGTTCGCTGCGTTTTTCAGGCTGCCAGTCTTGGCTGGCGGCTTGGGTTACTTTGTGGGCTTGTTTGAGCACGGCGGGGACAAGGGCTTCGTGTTCGGCTAGGCTGCGGATTTGGGCTTTGTCCATAAAGTCGTGGGTGTAGCTGGCGATGATTTCGGCGCGGCGGGCTACGGGCGGGGCTTTCATTTCTATGACGATGTCAAAGCGGCGCACGGCGGATGGGTCGATGAGTTCTACGTTGTTGCCTATCCAGATGGTGGGTACGCGGTTGTTTTCTAAAAAGCGGTTGAGCCATGCTTTGTTTAGGCTGAAATCGTGTTGCCCGCGGTCAAATAGGTCTTCTACTTCGTCAAACATGAGCATGGTGTTTTGCCCTGCTAGGATGTTTTGCGCCATGCGTAGGGCGTTCATGCGGTCGTTTCGGTCGGCGGGGCGGTCGTCTTCGTTTGCCCATGAGATTTCGTATAGCTCTACGCCCAATGTGCTGGCGAGTACGCGGCTAAATTCGGTTTTGCCTGTGCCTGCTACGCCGTGGATAAGGATGTTGCAGCCTGAAAGGTGGTGAGCAAAGATGTGTTTTAAATAGGCTTGTGCGGCGGTGGCGAGCACGCCTAGATGGGCGAAGTCGTCTAGCGTGAGCTGGGTTTGCGGGGCGGGGAGTATGTGTTTTTTTAGGATTTCGGTGGGGGTGGTGGGGGCGTTGAGCATTAGGTCGGCAAAACGGCGCGAGAGCAGGTCTATTTTGCTTTTCATGTAATACTCGTCGTTGCGGTCTAGCTGCATGAGCCCGATGCTGGCGAGCGGGGCTTTGGGCGATAGGGCGGCGGTGATTTGGTTTTCAGGCTGCCGCAGGAGTTGGGCGAGTGCTTCGCAGCAGGCATTGTCGTCTAAATCGCCCAACAGGCTGCATAGGCGCGATAGGGTGGCTTGGCTGTGCAGCAGGATGCCGAAGGCGAGCAGGCGGATTTCGGTTTCGTTGAAGTGGCTCATTTCTTGCCATTGGGCAAGGTTGTGTCGCAGGATTTCGGGCAGGCTGGTTTGCCAGATGTGTTCAAAATCGTGTTGCTGTTGCCATGCTTCGTAGGCGGCTTTGAGCTGGCGGCGCGCGGTGGCGGCTTCGTAGGGGTTTTCTTCGTTGAACCAGTCTTCTGCGCCGATGAGTCGGGCGATTTCGCTGCGTTCAAAGCCGTCGCTGCCGATGAATTGGTTTTGCCCGTCTAGGGGGTAGAGAATGTCCCATGCCCATTGTTGGAATAGGGTGTTGAGTGTGTTGTTTTGCATATTTTTGTTTGCGGTTGGGATGCGGTTGGAGAATGGGGGATTATAGCGAGTTTGCGGGTTGGGCTGGGGGATTGTGGGGTGTTGGCTGGCTGAAAGGTGATTTATTTGGTAGGAAATGGTTTTGTTTTTTCAGGCTGCCTATTCGGGGTGTGGCAGCCTGAAAATGGGGTTTGCTGTGCTTCGTTTGATATTTGTGATGGATTGACCTTTGCACCTTATCGCGGCGCGGGCGACTTACTTTCTTTGCTTCGCCAAAGTGTGAACCTGC
>NZ_JAUMZV010000047.1 GCF_030527935.1 Kingella sp. (in: b-proteobacteria) | reverse complement strand
AAACCTGTGTTTGGGTTTCGGCTGTCGAAGGAAAGGCTTTTTTGCAAAGGTCTCTGTCCATTAACACCATGATGCCAAAGCTGCGTCCAAAGTAGGTGGTATCCATGATGACATTGACGTGTTTTGGAGTGGCAAATTGGGCTTTGGGTTCGGCTTTTTTGAGATGGCGGTAAATGGTTTTGCTGCTGCATTTGAATGTGGCGGCAAGTTGGGAAGCAGTCTGTTTGCCTGCGGTATAGGCTTGCCGCAGTTCTTGCGGATTAAGTCGTTTGCCACCTTCAAATTGTCTGCCGCAGGCATGGCATTTATAGCGTTGTTTACCGTTTCGGCTACCGTTTTTTTTGACCTGTTTTAAGCCACAGAAAAAGCATTTTTTGTGTTCAAAGGTTTTAACTCCGTTTAAAACCTTATAGGATAAGGTTTCTAGCGGGTTTTAGCCTCCATTTTGTCCTATATGCCAAAAATTGAAAAATTTCCTACGGGAATAACTTTTCAAGCTAAAGCGTTAAAACAATTAACTAAAAACGTAATAGGAGAGTAAGTATTATGGTTATAGTAGATTCATTTAAACTTGTGTATCCCCAAAACGCTACTGAAAAAGAGGTGGTGTCCTAAAAAGTATGCTGTACTGTTGTCCCCTCTCCCACTGGCGGGGGAGGGTTAGGGTGGGGGTGGCTGTTTAATCCACCTACCACCCCCATTCTAGCCTTCCCCCGCCAGCGGGGGGAAAGGAACAGATTGCAGAATTTCTAACCAATACTGCTTTCTATCAACAATAATTAAGCCAGCATACTTTTTAGGACACCACCGAAAAATGAATTTATACGCTATCAAAATGCTGTGGAGATTGTGCGGGCGTTTAATAGTTCAGATGCGGTGGTTTGTGATGGGCGGATTTGTATTAAGGCAGAATCGGGCAAGGGGTATAAGCCTTATTTGAGAGCGAAAGCGCGGGAGCAATAATTTTCAGGCTGCCTATTTATGTTTACTCAATAGGCAGCCTGAAAATATATTTACCGCGCGGGAATCACGCCCAGCCGTTGTTTCAACGATGTTTTCGGTTCGCCCAAAATGTTGGCGTAATACACCGAATTGGTCAGCACTTTTTTCACATAATCGCGCGTTTCGTTAAACGGGATGGTTTCGGCGTAGATTGCGCCTTCCATGCTTGCGCCTTGCCATTTGCGGGCGCGACCCGGCCCTGCGTTGTAGCCTGCGGTGGCGAGCACATCGCTGTTGTTCAGGCTGTTGCGGGCATCCGCCATATACCATGTGCCCATGCGGATGTTGCCGTGCATGGTATATAACTCGCTGTTATCCATGCCGATTTTGCGGGCTATCATGCTGGCGGTGGCGGGCATTACTTGCATCAAGCCTTGCGCGCCCACACTGGATTGCGCGCCCATCACAAAGCGGCTTTCTTGGCGGATTAAGCCATACACCCATGCGGGGTCTACGCCGTTTTCGTTGCCGTATTGGCTAACCAAGTCGCGGAACGGGGTGGGATAGCGCAGGTTGTAGTTGAGCAGCTTGTTGGTTTTGTCTGCGCTGTGAATGGACATTTCGTAAAACTGGTGGTTGGACGCAAGCTGGGCGGCGGTTAAGAGCGTGCCTTCGTTCATGCCACGTGTGGCGTATTTCCATTCGTTTTGCGCTTGGCGACGCATTTTCCAGTTGCCCGATTGTTGGCTGCTGTGAAATAGATGCAAGGCGCGTTGGATTGCGCCGTCTTTACCTAGCTGGGCGATGTGGTTGTCTTGCGCGGCGGGGGCGTTGTTTTGCGCATTAACGCGGCTGCCGAGTTCTTCGGTAGCCAGCACGGCGTAGAAATTGCGCCCGCTGGCGGCGGCTTTTTGATACAGGGCTTGCGCTTCGCTGCGTTTGCCTTGCGCGGCTAGGGCGCGGGCGAGCCAGTATTGCCATGTGGGGTCGTTTTGCAATTTGGGCGGCATGGTTTGGATGATGTTGGCAAGCTCCGTCCAATTTTGCTGGCGCAGCGCGGCGCGGGCAAACCATTCAAATTGCTCGCTGTTGAGCTGGTTGCGGTCGGCGTTGCGGTAGTAATTCAATGCGCCGCTCATGTTGAGATTTTTGGCGTGCACCAAGCCGAGTACGCCCCATGCGAAGCCCGACTGTTCGCTGTTCAGGCTGCCTGAAAGCTGTTGTAGGCGGGTGGCGGCGGTATCGGGCGATTTTTGCGCGTTTGCGCCGATGACATCGCGCAGGGAGTTTTCTTGCGCGCCAAAGCCTGTGGGGCTGTCCAGCGGGCTGCCAAGCGCGGCGGCAAGGTTGGCGGCATCGGTGGTTTGCCCTGCGCTAATCAGCCCGCGCACGCGCCGCCATGCGCGGCTGGGGTTGAGCTGGCTGGCGCGCGCTTGCAATAAGCTGTTGCAGCCTGCGGGCAGTTTGCCTGTTTCTTCGGCAAGCTCGTTGATGAATGATGGGTCGTTTTCCATGCCGAGCAAGTTGGCGTAGCAACGGGTTTCTTGGCTGCGCCCTGCGGGGTCTAGCTGGGCGTATTGCTGCTGAAATTGCGCGGTTTGCCCACGTTTGGCAAGGCTTTTGAGCCATTCATTGCGCACGCTTTCGCCCATCGCGCTTTGCCCTTGCTGGGCGAGAAATTGCGCGGGCTGGATGTCGTCGCCATTTTTGGCGGCGGCTAACACGCTTTCATACACGCCATAGGTTTGCAGGGCTTGGTCTGCCGACTGTGCGGGGCGCATATTGGGATGCGAAAACGCCGCTTCGCCCGACACGGGCGGCAGGGGCTGCTCTTGCACGCTGGGCGCGATTTGATGCGAAGCGCAAGCAGCTAAAAGGGCAACGGCAAGACCGCTGACACTTTGAGAGAGAAAACGCAGAGCTGTCATTATAATTTCCATCATGAGCTTGATTTTTCGGGGGAATTGAAAGGGGCGTATCATAGCATTTTTTGCGCTTTCAGGCTGCCTTTGGGGGTGGGATATGGGATAGGATTAAGGCAGCCTGAAAATGGGCGGGGCGGCTTGAATTGCGTTTTAGGCTGCATTTGACTGCGTTTCAGGCTGCCTTTGAATGAGCATATTCTTGTTTACAAGCGATAGCGCGGTTTTCAATATTCGTCCAATCATTTAACCCTTTTCAGGCTGCCTTAAATCATCATCAAAGGCAGCCTGAAACTGCTATACTCGCCACTTTCCCCGTTTTACCAACCTTCCCCAAAGGAACTCAAAATGAGCCAACTCTTCCCCACCGCCACCCCGCGCACCCGCGCCCCCTATCGTTTTGACATCGTCGGCAGCTTTTTGCGCCCCGAAGCCCTAAAACAAGCCCGCCGCCAATGCGCCTGCGGCGAATGCAGCATGGAAGCCATGCACGCAGTGGAAGATGCCGAAATCCACAAAATCGTAGAAAAACAAAAAGCCATCGGGCTGCCCGCCGTGAGCGATGGCGAATTTCGCCGCACATGGTGGCATCTGGATTTCCTGTTTGAACTCGTAGGCGTAGAACTGCGCGACACCGACACATACAGCACCCAATTCAAAGCCCAGATGCACCGCCCCGTAACCCTAGAAATCATAGACCAAATCCAATGGCCCAACGTGCATCCCTTCTTGGAGCACTACAAACGCCTACACGCCGAAGCAAACGGCTACCCCGTCAAATTCACCATCCCATCGCCCAGCATGCTGCACCTGATTACCTGCGTGCGCACCGCCCAGCCCAAGCTGCCACCTGTTTACGCCAATAATCCAGAGCAACTCTTCGCCGACCTAACCACCGTGTACATCCAAGCCGTCAAAGCATTCTACGATTTAGGCTGCCGCATCCTGCAACTGGACGATACATCATGGGGCGAATTTTGCTCCGAAGAAAAACGCGCCCTTTACGCAGCGCAAGGCATCAACGTAGATGCCACCGCCCGCCGCTATGTGCAAATGCTCAACGACATCCGCGATGCTGCCCCCGCCGACATGGCACTCACCATGCACATCTGCCGTGGCAACTTCCGCTCCACATGGTTCTCATCAGGCGGCTACGAACCTATCGCCGAAATCCTATTTGGCGGCTGCCACATCGACGGCTTTTATTTAGAATACGACAGCGACCGCGCAGGCGACTTTAAACCCCTGCGGTTTATTAAAAATCAACAAGTTGTGCTTGGCTTAGTAACCAGCAAAACAGGCGAATTGGAAAACAAACAAGACATCATCGCCCGCATCCAAGAAGCCGCCCAATACGTTGACATTAACCAGCTTTGTCTCAGCCCCCAATGCGGCTTCGCATCCACCGAAGAAGGCAATGTGCTCACCGAAGACGAACAATGGCGCAAGCTAGAATTTATCCGCCAAATCGCCGAAGAAGTATGGGGCGCGTAACCGCCTAACCCCCTAATCACAACCACAACCCGCAAAGCAAAACACGCGCCAAGAGCAATCCCAGCGCGTGTTTTTTGCGCAGCAGAATAGGGCAGGGCAGCGAAGCCATAAAGAATAGGCAGCCTGAAACGCACAAACAATTTTTCAGGCTGCCACAAATGGAGCGGCGACGGCTCGTCGCCCAATCGCCCATTCAATAGGCAGCCTGAAATAAAACAGCATCAAACGTTTTCAGGCTGCCTATTCGCATCCAAGCAGCCTGAAACGGATGCAGCCTGAAAACAGTTTTTAGCGTTATCTTTGGCTTTATTGCCATTAAGCACAATCAACAGGCTAAACCGCCCTACCCACACCACACCAACCGCAAATCATCCCCCATCTCCCCCACCAACCGCCACACCGCCGCATTCGGCATCGGCAGCGCAGTTTGAAACCGCCGAAACGCCGTCATATCCGCCGAACAGGCAGCCTGAAATCCCAGCAGCCGCCACGCCAATAGCCCAATCCAAATACCATGCCCAAACAGCAAACTGCCATCGGGCAGCGCATCCCATTGCTGCAAAAATCGCGCCACGCGCTCGCTAAACTGCGCGAAGCTGTCCGCGCCGCGCCCCGTGCATTCGTTCACATCCGCCCGCTGCCAATAGGCTTGCGCCAGCGGGCGGCGTTGCTCGCCGTTCATGCCGCCGATTAAATCCATAGACAAGCAAGAAAACTCGTTCAACACAGGCAACACCTGCGGCGCAATGCCATAGCAAGCGCAATACGGTACAGCGGTTTCCTGCGTGCGCTGCATTTCAGACACAAACACCGCGCGGCGTTCAGGCAGCCTGAAAACCAGTTGCGCTGCCTGCTCCCTGCCCAGCGCGCTCAACGGAATCTCGCGCTCGGGCAAGCTGATACCGCCCGCGTTGGCAACCGATTGCGCATGGCGAATCAAATACAGCGTCTTCATGGTGGCATCCTTATGGCTTAACAAACAACACATAGGCAGCCTGAAAGTCTGTTTTCAGGCTGCCTATTGCCGCGCATCAATGCGACATAATCTGGCTCAAAAACTGTTTCGCCCTATCCGTTTGCGGGCTTTCAAAAAACTCATCAGGCTTGCGGTCTTCCAAAATCTGCCCGTGGTCTAGGAAAATAATCCTATCCGCCACTTCCCGCGCAAAGCCCATCTCATGCGTAACGCACATCATCGTCATGCCGCTTTGCGCCAAATCCTTCATCACTTTCAGCACTTCGCCCACCATTTCAGGGTCAAGCGCAGAAGTCGGCTCGTCAAACAGCATCACCGCAGGCTGCATCGCCAAACCCCGCGCAATCGCCACGCGCTGCCGTTGCCCGCCCGATAATTCAGCAGGATACGCATCTTTTTTATGCGCCAAGCCCACCTTTTCCAGCAATTCCATCGCCAGCTTTTCCGCCGCTGCCGCTTCCATGTTTTTCACCTTAATCGGCGATAACGTGATGTTTTCCAACACAGTTAAATGCGGATACAAATTAAAATGCTGGAACACAAAGCCCACTTCGGTGCGGATTTTGTTCAAATCGGTTTTGGCATCGGCAACATTGATGCCGTCCACCCAAATCTCGCCGCTTTCAATTTTTTCCAATTGGTTCACGGTGCGAATCAGCGTGGATTTGCCGCTGCCCGAAGGCCCGCACACCACCACCACTTCGCCTTGATGGATGTCTAAATTCACATTGTTAATCACATGGTTACTGCCAAAATGCTTGTTTACCGCTTTAAAGCTCAGCATCAGTTTTTGGGAGTTGATTTTGTTGGGCATAATAAATCTCCAAGAAATTATTAAAGTAAGCTATTTTTTAAAATAAATGAAAATTATCGTTTTTTAATTTCTTGATAACCATCCTTGTCTTTATTTTTATTAACTCGTGAACACAATGCATCACCACATCTAATAATATCTGACTGCCTAATCACATCTAATATTTGAACTTCATTTCTTGATGCTTGTATTATTTTCTTATAATCAATCGCTAGCCAAATTGCAGCAATCAATGCCACAGCACAAACAAACGTACTAATTGATACAGCCACCCAGCTTCTAAATATCAGTTGTTTAGCTCGCGTGCTGGTTTCATTAAAAACCGCATTGATTGCAGTTACTTGTTGCAACATTTGTTCACGAGCCTGAGCTATATCATTCATATATGCCATTTTAACCGCGTTCATCTCATCTTTTGCATTTTTATTGATAAATTCAATAAATTTTTCCTGTTGTAATGCTAATGCTGTATCCAACTCATCATGTGTTTGCGCCATCAAACCATCTAACTTTTCTTGATAATCCATCATCAGCAAAGTAGCCTGTTCTGCAAGTTTGTCTATTTTTTCAAATGCTAAATCTTCCATACTTAATTCCAAAATACTGACGAAAAAATATTTTCAGGCTGCCTAACGGCTTATCCCCATCCCCTGCCCACGTTCCATTTGCTTCTCATATTCGCGTTGCTGTGCTTCCTGAGCAAAACCTTGTTCGGTATGCATAACTTGTTTAAAACTTTCTCGCTCAGGCAGCATAAGTGCCTGTTCTGAATTGGTTGTAGCAATATCTACACCGCCATAAAAAGTACGATGCACCGCCACCAACTCTCCGCTGCTGTTAATATGCACACTATCCACCTTAGGTATTCTTTGCTCATACACCGCAGCTGTAAGCGCAGCCGCCCGATTATCTATCCCACGCTCGGTGTAAGGAAAATTTTGTTCTTGATAATATGCTTTCAAATGTTGCTTGATTTGCTGGTTTAAGATTTGTGCCTTTTCGGGCAGATTATCCCAAGAATAGGCTTGCGCTTCTTGCGCTTTTTCTTGACGGCGTTGTGCTAATTCAGATTGCATTCGGGTAAGCGTGGCTTGGGCAGTAGGCGATTGGTTAATCAAATCCTGTTGCGCCGTGCGTATGGCTTCTTGATTACCGCTTTTATGCGCTTCCCTAATCGCAGCGTATTTATTTAGAAAACGATTGGTGTAATCATCAATCGATTGCTGATGAGCGGAGTGTTGTTGCGTGGATTGTTGCTGCGATTTTAAAAAGCTAGGCGAGGAAATATCAACAATTTGGTTTAAATCTACGCCCCACGTTTGCAAGCCTTGCAGCGTAATGCTGTGTTTGGCTAATTCTTGTGCGTTAATATGTACTTTGCTGTTTGGGCCATATATTTCTTTTTCTTTTTCAAGAATAATGTTAATGGTTTGCGCAGCAATTTCATTGGAATAGGAACCATCATAAAACCGCGAAGCAATCATTTCTTGGTTGGCGGGGTTATTCAAATCCAGAGTTATATCGGCATTGGGCTGAAAACTCATGTTGTGATTCTTTGGATTAGGATGGGTTTGCCAGCTATATACCTTTTGACCATTTTTATCTGTTGCTTCTTGGATAAAATTCTGCATATCCTTTTGGGAAGCATTAAAAATTTCCTTTAATGTGGGGGTTTTACCTCCTAATTCTCGGCGCAAAGCCTCAACCGCGGCATTAAAGCCGTTAATCTCAGCGCGGGCTTCCCATTCGCGATTTTGTAATACCCAGTTTTGTATTTCATCGGTGTAATCGCGTATGCCCCCTTGTTGCACAATTTGCTGTTTTAAATCAGCAAAAAGGTTTTTTGTATTGGTTTTATCCAATGCATGTTGCAATTCATGCGCTGTCGTCATAATGGCAGAATAATAATCTGCTTTCGTTCCGCCATTGATTGAATTGGGATTAAAGCCTATTTCCTTGGTATCTGATGAAAATGCTGCATATACGCCTTGCTTCAAACTAGGGTTAATAAAAAAGCCTTGCATATATGCTTGATTATCTGGAAATTTAGAAGTAATGGCCAAATGAGCATCGTGCGCAATCTTGTCTGATGAACGCAATACTGCGCGCAATTGCTCATATTCTGCCTGCGATGCCCCTCTGCCACCTTGTTCCGCCGTTCTCGGATTTTTGAATTTTAACAATTCCAGTTCAGTTTCTTTGCTTAAAGTTATATTTTGTGCCATTTTTTACTCTTTAAAAAAAGATGCGTTCAATACAGCGAGGCGAAGCCGTATCAGATGGATGCCGTGCCTCATAAACATGAAGTTTTAAATTATCCCGTTCCAACAAAACCCCAGGAATTCTTACTTCTCTATGAAACAGCGGGTAGCTGGTATAGCCCAATGCTTCTGCTTTGCGCGTAAACTCTTCAATATTCATATCACAAATTTCGCTCATATCCAATTCAGCCGCATCAGGCTTTCTTTCGTTATAAAATCTTAATTCAAGATTAAAACTCCATTTACCTTTATACATTCCAGTATTGGTTCTATCAAAATAATAATGCCAATCGGGTGTAAGATTTTCAGTTAATAAAAACTCTCCCTCTTCAAGTCCTTGTGTGCGCAGTTTAACACCAAAAACTTGGCTTACTCGCTCTGGCGTAAAATCGTCTTGGGAATGGGCAATTTCCATCATTGCCAACAATTTTGTTAAAAGTTGGCGTTGGGTAAACTGAGGGGTGGGCTTGTTTTCAGTCATAGCTGTTTCCTTGTTTAAGGTGGATGATGTATTAGCGTGATGGGTACTGCATGCAGTTAGCAATGATACGAGTATCATCATAAGTATTTTATTCATTCTTTTTCCTTAATAATTGATGATTTAACTTCATTTTAGGCAGCCTGAAAATCATTTATCTGCCAGCCAATTGCTCAACGCCACATATTTTTCCGCTGCCACTTCTTCCGCCCGCTGCGTGGGCAAAATCCCCACGGCTTGCAAATCCTCATCGCCGGCAACGCCTTTCAGATTATTACGCAGCGTTTTGCGCCGCTGATGAAACGCCAAGCGCACCAAATCGGCAAAGTAGGCAAAATCTTGCGCGATGCCGATGCGTCCCGCCACGGGAATCATGCGCACCACGGCAGAATCCACTTTTGGCGCGGGGATAAAACTTTCGGGTGGCACGTCTATCAGGCTTTCCATGTCAAAAAAGTATTGCAGCATCACGCTCAGCCGCCCGTAGTCGTTGGTTTTGGGCGCGGCAACCATGCGCTCCACCACTTCTTTTTGCAGCATAAAGTGCATATCCACCACTTCATCCGCCACTTCGGCAAGCTTGAACAGCAGCGGCGTGGAAATGTTATACGGCAGGTTGCCGACAATTTTTTTGCGCCCCGCGATACTGCGAAAATCAAAGTTCAGCACGTCGCCTTCGTGGATAATCAGCTTGTTGGCAAAGGGTTGTTTTTTCAGATGGGCGATGATGTCGCGGTCAATTTCGCAAACGTGCAGTTGGTTGAGCTTGCGGGCAAGCGGCTCGGTAATCGCGGCAAGTCCCGGCCCAATTTCTATCACAATATCATCGGGTTGCGGGCGAACGGCGTTCACAATATCGGCGATGATGCGGGTGTCTTGCAGGAAATTTTGCCCAAAGCGTTTGCGGGCTTGGTGTTGAGTCATGGCAGAACGGATGCGAAAAAAAGAGTGTGGATTGTACTAAATTTCTTTTCAGGCTGCCTGAAAAGGCTGTAACCAACCTTGCTCGGTAAACGAGACGGTGGCGGCAGTGGTAACGATAATGTGGTCAAGCAACACAATATCCAGCAGGGCAAGCGCGGCGTGCAGGCGTTGGGTAAAGGCAAAATCGGCGGGCGATGGTTTCAGGCTGCCTGATGGATGGTTGTGGGCAAAAATCACGGCGGCGGCGTGGTGTTGCAGGGCAAAGCAGGCGATTTCGCGCGGGTAAGCCACGCTTTCGGATAACGTGCCGCGCGCGATTTCTTCGGCGGCAAGCAGTTGATTGTTGGCATCCAAAAACAGCGCGAAGCTGATTTCCACGCGCTCATGCCCGATGCGCAGGCGCAAATAATCGCCCACCGCTTGCGGCGTGTTCAGCAGCGATGCTTGGCGCAATTCTTCGCCCAACACGCGCCGCCCAATTTCCAGCACGGTGGCAAATTGGGCATAAGCCGCCAGCCCCATGCCTTTGTGTTTGCCCAACTCGGCAGCCGAAGCGTGCATCACGCCACCCAAGCCGCCATACGCATCCAACAGCGAGCGCGATAAATCCACCGCGCTCATGCCTTGCGTGCCCACGCGCAGCAAAATCGCCAGCAATTCGGCATCGCTTAACGCGCTTGCGCCGCGCTCCAACAGTTTCTCGCGCGGGCGTTCGCCTGCTGCCCAGTCTTTGATGCTCATGTTTGTTCCTTTTTTGTTTGCTGATTGGTTGTTGGTTGGCGTGCCGTTAAGGCAGCCTGAAAACTGTATTAACGTGAGAAAAGTGCTTTTCAGGCTGCCTATTATGCCTACAAAATGCTCGTTGCTTTTCGCGCTTGTTTTACACGCTTGCCAAGCATAGCGGGCGTATCGTTACACGGATGGCAAAATCTTATTTGCAAGGGGCTGTTGACAATCAACAGCCCCTAAATTGAGATAAAAAAAATACTACCCAAATGAGTAGTAGTGTTTTGATGTGGTTGGTGCCCGAGACCCGCAGCTCTACCCACCCACACAACCCACACAAACACCCAACAATCCCCAATAAAACAACTTATTAAAAAAATAGCCACCCACCAAATCTACACAAAAATTCGCTTTTAACCGATAATGATTGCACCAAAAATTACACCAAAAACACCATGGCAACCATTATTCAACGCGGCGATAAATGGCGCGTGCAAATCCGCATGCGTGGCGTTTCCCGCTCCGCCACCTTTGAGCGGCATTCAGACGCAAAAGCATGGGCAGCGCGTGTAGAAACCGAAATCCGCGATGGGCTACAAGGCAACCAAAGCCGCAACGTATTCTTTGGCGATATTTTACAACGCTATTTAGCAACAGAAACCACCAAAAAGCGCGGCAAACGTTCCGAAACCTACCGCATTAACGGCATTTTAAAATCATCGCTGGCGAATATCCGCGTGGAAGATTTGCGCCCGCAACACTTCGCCGACTGGCGCGATGTCCGCTTGCAACAAGTATCCAACGACAGCGTAAACCGCGAATTATCCACACTTTCCGCCGTCTGCGAACACGCCATGAAAGAATGGAGCTTGCTGCGCGAAAATCCCGTGCGCAAAATCAGCAAGCCCAAAGCATCCAAAGAACGCACCCGCCGCCCCAGCGAGCAAGAAATCCAACAAATCTGCGCAGCCTTGCACTACGCAGAAAACGAACCACCGAATCTGATTACTCAACGCTGCGCCATCGCCCTACTCTTTGCCATAGAAACCGCCATGCGAGCGGGCGAAATTTGCGCATTAAAATGGGAAAATGTCCACCTTAACCGCCGCATTGCTCACGTTGCCCAAAGCAAAAATGGGCATCCGCGCGATGTGCCTTTAACCAAACGCGCCATCGCCCTATTGGAAAAACTGCGCCCGATAGACCCAATTAGCGTATTCAAAATCCAAGCACACAGTCTAGACGTACTCTTTCGCCGCGCCCGCGACAACTGCGGCATTCAAGATTTACATTTCCACGACAGCCGCCGCGTAAAACCCAGCCTTGGGCAGCGTTTGCATCGGCGGATGGGCGGGCGGTTTCGGGCAAGTTTTTAACACTTGCTCCTTGATTTGCTTTTGCGACACGCTGCTGCAAGCGGTCAAGCTCACGGCGCAGATTAGCGTTAGCAGTTTGTGCATTTTGTTTCTCCTGTTCAATGGTCTGCAATTTCGCCGCGTAGGTTTGCGCAGCTTGCTGTTCGGTTTGGCGCACGGCATGGATACGCGCGTTTTCCGCTTCCAACGCCTGCCGCTCATATTTGGCGGCGGCTTCGCTGTAGCCCTTGTCGTGCCACCGTTGCAAGGCGCGGTATTGGGCGAATGCAACAGCAACGGCAGCGAGTGTGTAGAGTAGGGGTTTGTTCATGTTTACCACCATTTAATCAACGAAATACCGTAGCACAATAGCAAAAATCCCACGCCCATTCCCGCGCAAATCAATAACCACTTCAACCCCTGCCCTGTTTCATGCGCCAAGATTTGTGCCACTTGCTTTGTCCCTTTGCGCGTCATTTGCCCTTGAATATGCACATTCATAGATACTCCCGTTTTACTTTTAATATTGATTGGTTTAAAATCTTTCACGCTTAACTCCATCTAGGGTTACTTTTCAGCTAAATACCCAAACCCCCGCAAGGTTGCCGCCTTGCAGGGGTTGTTTTTTTGGGGTTTTCAGGCTGCCAACTCAAAATGCGGTCCATCCATAAACGCCTTTTTCCCTGCCGCCCGCCGCGCCGCGCTGTAATCCGCCACCAACTCCTGCGCAGGCTTGCCGGTATCGTTCAAACATTGCCAACAGCCGCCCCAGCGCACGCGCACGCCTAATTCCTTGGCAGCCTGACGCACTGCTTCCGCCAGCGGGTAATAATGCGCCCAATGCCACGAAATCTCGCTCGTGCCGTTGCCGTCAAAATCGCCCCACGGCACAATGTCCACCGCGTGCCCAAAGCCATCTGCCTGTTTCAAATGCTTGCTGTTAAGCGTTTGCGATGCGCCCGAAGCCACAAGGCGGCGTTGCCGCTCCAAAGTGCGCAAACCCTCGTTTACAGCGAAATCCTGCGCGGTGATTTCAATCGCCCGCTGCACCACTTTAACCAAGTTCGGATGCACGCCGACAAGGCGTTGTTGGCTGGTATTGCCTAATTTATAGCTCATAGTTCACTCCATAAAAAACTCGCCGCATGGGCGCAAAAAAAGGCTGCCCAAAGGCAGCCTGAAAAAGGTGTTACCACCACTTAATCAGCGAAATGCCATAGCAAAAAATCACAAATCCAATGGCAAACTGAATCCATTTGTTCTTGATAAACAATTCAAACACAGCATTCCTTTACTTGAAAAAAACAGCAAGAATTTCAGGCAATCGCCAAATCAATATCAATAATGCCAATCCGCTGATAACGTGCCAAAAGGTTTTGCGTACTTCTTTTGGGTTGATGTTTAAGGTTTCCATAAGGAATACTCCTAGAATTTTTCAGGCTGCCTGAAACAGTCGCAAAACAAAATAGCCAACCACGCATAAAATCAAAGCCACGCCCGCGCATTTAATAAAAAAACGCTTACCTTCGGCTACGGTTTGGCTGACTTCTTTTGCGCCCTGCGCGTCCATTTCGCCTTTGATTTCAATCATAACGTTTCCTTTACTTTCAATATTAAAGGGGTTAAACTTATCAAACATTTTGGTTAAACCTTTCTAAATGGTTAATAAAAAACGCCCGAAAGTTCGTACCTTTCGGGCGTTTGGTTTTAAAAAGGGCTGCGCAAAGGCAGCCTGAAAATGGTAAGTTGTTGATTTTTGCCTTTTCTCCAAAATTGGATAGATGGCAATCACTCGTTAATCAGCTTTTCCAGCAGCGCGGTTTTGGACAAGCCCTGTTCCGCCGCCAGCCTTTCCAGCCTTGCCACCGTTTCCAGTTTCAGCTTGAACGAACACAGCTTCACACCGCGCTTTTCGTCCGATTTTTTTTGAATTTCATTTCTTGACATTGCCATGATTTATCCTTTTCAGAATTGCGAAAATTCCCATTTGTTTGTATAGTTATGAAGACCCGAGGGGTTGCCCCCTCGGAAGTGCTACTTACTGATTACCAAGCCTGAGAACTTACAACCAGTAAAAGCACTAGGAAAATGAACTTAGTCATTTGGATTTTCCTATCTTCGCCCCCTGCTTCGGTAGGGGGTTTCCCGTTGTTGAACGTCTCAACAGGGATAATTATAGTACATACTACTTTATCATGCAAACCATTTTTGCTGTTTTTTCAAGGTAAGTTGTTGATTTTTTCGGAAACCTGAATTTTCAGGCAGCCGAAAGTTAAAAAAACACTTGCACAAAGTTTCAGGCTGCACTATCATCGCGCCATCACCAAGTATAGCGGTTTACATCGCACCCGAAAGCTGCGGCTTTTTTATGTCCATTCGCGGCATAAGTCTCTGATTAAATTTCACTGTGCAAATCTGCACACTGGAAAATCCAGCCAAACGGCGGGTCGAGAGAGCCAAATAAAACACCCGCAAGGGGAATAAGCTCCGCCGACTATACTCGGTGATTGAAGCCCGCCACCCATTAAGTGGCAATCGTCAATCAAAAGTATAGGAGTTCGTCATGAACATTCAAATTTCTAATGTGGCAATTCGCCAAACTTCCAACAATCTCTACAACCTGAACGATTTACACAAAGCAGCAGGTGGCGATGACAAACACCGCCCAACCTTTTGGCTGCGTCTGCAACAAACCCAAGAACTCATCGCCGAAATTGAAGCCCAAGGCGGCAAAGCTGCCGAAGTCATCAACGGCGGTAAAAATCGCGGCACATTTGTCTGCAAAGAACTGGTTTATGCCTATGCCACTTGGATTAGCGCAAAATTTTTCCTGCTGGTTATCCGCACCTTTGACGCTGTTGTTTCAGGCAGCCTGCAACCCAAACCCACCAAAGCATTACCCAACGGCTTAACCGCCGACCAAATCGAAACTGTCAAAAAACTTCACAATGCGCTGGTCAAATCCGCACCCAAAGAACAGCAGGCAAAAATCGCCATTACGCTGTGGAGCGCGGTCAAATCCAAATTCGGCGTGTCCTACAAGGAAGTGCCTGCCGAACAGTTTGCCGAAGTGTTGAGCGTGATGAGCCGCGTGGCGGTGGATAACGGCGTGCTGTTCGGCGAAGTATTAGACAAGCAGCCTGAAAACGCAGAGATTACATTCAGCCAAAGTGAACTGCGCGAATTGGCAACGGTAACTTACTATTGCGCTTGGGCTTGCGATTTGCTGCGCGAACTTGCCGCGCCGTTGTCTGCCTTGGGCTATGAACGGGCTTCAACTGTGCGCACGTTGCCAATGGAAAGCCACAGCTTTCTGCGCCGCACACATAAAGCCTTGCTACGCGAAATGCCCAAAATCAGCAGCGCGTTTGAGCGCGAGTGTATGCAAAATAGTTTGAGCCGCTGCGAATTTTTGATATAAGGCAAAGGCTTTTCAGGCTATTTATCCCCTTTTCGCGCTTTCAAATCCGCCAGCGCGGAAATAATAGCGGGCAAACGAATAGCCAAAATCAGCAACAAACTGCATGATGTTAGCGTAATGGCAACCGTAAAAAATCCATATTGCATCATTAGCTCCTTGATTGTTTTAAAGTCTATGTTAAAATTCACATCGCTACTCCAAGCATTGTTGAATACGAAACGCCGCGAAGCTCCTTACACTTCGCGGCGTTTTTTCAGGCTGCCTTTCTCATCTTTCGCTGCATCTGCCAAATCTTCCACGTCTGCGCCATAAAATACCCCGCCACGCCCAGCCGAAACAGCACCGATTCCGTGGGGATACTTTCCCGTTGCGCCACAATCGCCACCGCGCTGCCCACCAGCACCAAGTGCGCCCAAAACTCCAAATCATGCCAACGCCATTGCCGCCCGCCCAAACGGCACGCGCAATACACAAAAATAATCAGCCCGCAAGCCATGTCCAAATACTCATTCATTGCTTGTCTCCTTTGATTTTGTTGAAAATTTTGAGATACCACGCTTCAATCAGCGCGGTAATTTTTGGCGTAAACCATTGCCACGTTGCGCCCACGGTAAACGGCACAAACGCCTTTAACAGCGCGGTGTCGGATAGATGCAGGTAGTTCGTACCCAGTTCCACCAGCAAGGGCGACAACGTTCCCGCCAGCATCATGCTGGCAATCAGCCCTGTAACCGCCTGCCGCCGTCCGCTTGGCTCGCTGCGCCCCAAAGATACCGCCCCGCCCACCGCGCCCAAAATCAAGGCTTCAACCGGCATGCCAAGAAACGTCCCCGCGATGCCGATGGCGCTGATGTTTACCGCCGCGCTGATGTTGATTGTGTTGATTGGCATTTTTTCGCTCCTACCACCATTTAATCAAAGAAATGCCATAGCACAGCAACAATAAACCTGTGCCAATACCAATACAGCGAAACATAAACGCCACCCCTTGACGCAATGCCATAGAAGCCTTATCCGCGCCTTGTTCGCTCATTTGTCCTATAATTTTGTCTGTCATATCAAACCCCATATTCAATTTACAATCCGTTTGGATTGGTTTATTATCGACATCGTTCATTACTCCTTTTCTTTAAATGCTAAAACCCCCGCAAGGCTGCAACCTTGTGGGGGTTATTTTTTGTCATCAAAAAGCCTAAATTTCAGGCTGCCTAAACCAATCTGCCAAACTTTGCGGGCTGTATCGGTCAGGATATTGCAACCCCAACGCCGCCGCGCACCATTCCGAGCAAAACCACTTTTTCAGGCTGCCTTTGATGCCCAGCA
>NZ_JAUMZV010000046.1 GCF_030527935.1 Kingella sp. (in: b-proteobacteria) | reverse complement strand
CTAAGTGAGTGGGTTGAATTGTGAAATGCCCTGACCTCAATGGTCAGGGCGGTTTGTTTTTTAGGAAAGTAGAAAATACAGCAAATCATTTTATACTAAGGATTAAATCCTTGCTGTCCGCCCTAAACCTTGTAAACAAGTGTAGAATCCGTCCTTTTTCTATTTTTGCCCGCTATGTCCTTTGCGCTTCTTTTAACTGCCTTATCAGACGGCAAGTCTCACCATGTAACCGAGCTTGCTCAAATCGCTCAAACTACGCCCGCTCAGCTGAACGGCTTGTGGCAACAAGCCCCGCAATATTTGCACAATTTGCTGCGTCAAAACGATGGCTACTGGAAACTCGCCAAAGCCATCGCGCTTTTGCCTGAAAACACGCAGCATCCTTTGTTTGATGTACAAGTGCAGCCTGAAACTGCATCGACCAACACATTATTGCTGGATGATGCGCGTTCAGGCTGCTCTATTCATCAGCGCGTGATTGCGTCGCACACGCAAAATGCGGGGCGTGGGCAGCAGGGCAAGAGCTGGCGTAACCAGCTTGGCGAATGTTTGATGTTTAGCGTGGGGTGGACATTTGCGCAAACGCAAGCCGAGTTGGGCGCGTTGTCGTTGGTGGTGGCTCTGGCGTGCCAACGTGCCTTGTTGCAACTGGGTTGCGCGGCGCAAATCAAATGGTCAAACGATTTGGTGATTGGCATGGACAAGCTGGGCGGCATTCTGATTGAAACCGTGCGGCACAATAATCAAACCCACGCCGTTATCGGCATTGGCATCAATTTTCTTGTGCCTGAACACGTTGACAACAGCACATCGTTTCAGGCTGCCTCTAACGAAAAGCACAGCGCAGCCGAAGTGTTCACCGTTTTGCTCAATGTGTTGCACCAGCATCTCACCCAATTTGCGCAAACAGGCTTTGCCCCATTTCAGGCTGCTTATGAAGCGGCGCACCGCGACCAAAATCAAACCGTTTACTTGCTGCGCGGCGAGCAAATCGCCCAATATGGCTATGCGTTAGGCGTAACCGAGCGCGGCGAATTGCGCCTGCAAACCGATTACGGCGGCGTGCAATACATCGCCAGCGGCGAAGTGAGCCTGCGCCGCCCCGAGCAACTGCACGCCAACAGCCATCATTATTTGCTGCTGGATAGCGGCAACAGCCGCCTTAAATGGGCATGGGTGGAAAACGGCGTGATTTTGCGCACGGGGCACGCGCCTTACCGCGATTTATCGCGCTTAACGCAAGAGTGGGCAGAATATGGGCAAGCGCACACCCGCATCGTTGGCTCATCCGTGTGCAGCGCGGCAAAACGCGAAACCGTTGCCTACCGCTTGCAACGCCCGATTGAATGGCTCACTTCCATGCCCCACGCGCTGGGCATGATTAACCACTATCGCAACCCCGAAGAACACGGCGCAGACCGCTGGTTCAACGCGCTGGGCAGCCGCAAGTTTAGCCACAACGCCAGCGTGGTGGTGAGCTGTGGCACGGCAGTAACCATTGATGCGATTACCGCCGACAACCATTATCTGGGCGGCAGCATCATGCCGGGGTTTCATTTGATGCACGAATCGCTGCTGCAAAAAACCGCCAATTTGCATCGCCCCGAAGGGCAACGTTATCCCTTTCCCACCACCACCGCCAACGCCATCGCCACAGGCATGATGGATGCGGTGTGCGGTTCAATTTTGCTGATGCACGCAAGGCTGAAAGAGCGCAACCACAATCAGCCCACCGACCTTATCATCACAGGCGGTGGCGCGCGCAAAATTGCCGAAGCCCTGCCCGAAGCATTTAGTTTGGACAATAGTGTAAAAATTGTAGATAATCTCGTAATTTTTGGCTTAATCAACTGGTTAGAACACCAACCAGCGCGTAAGGAATAAGAATGAAGTGGATATTTGCCACATTGGTGGCGTTGAATCTCATCGTGTTTGCAGGATTTGTGGGCAATAAAATTATGAATCCGAAAAAACCACAACCGCAAATCGTGCAAACACCACAGCAACCCCAAGCACCGCAGCAAATTATCATTAACACAGGCAACGGTACACCCACCACCGTTTCCACCAACGGCACAGTAACCGCCAATGGCGTGCCAGCAGGCAGTGCAATCGGCAAAATTGTCGGCAGAACCGCCAACACCGTGCGCCCACAACGTAATGCTAATGCAGGCAACGCAGGCGGTTCGCCAATGGGCAACAGCCGAGCCGCCGCCCAAGCCGCTGCGGCTGAACCACGCGCCAAATACCGCGCTTGCTCCGCCCGCGTGAGCATTCCCGAAGACGATTACCACCGCATCAAAGGCTTGCTGGGCAAATTCCCGCACGCGGCATCGCGCCAAGTGGTTCAGGGCGGCGGCGATGGCGACAGCCAAACTTCTGCCCGTATGAATATTATGTTTATGTCGGTGAGCAACGAAGAAGCGGGCGAGTTGCAAGGCATCGTGGGGCGTTACGGCGCGCTGAACCGCACGGCTTGCGACCACTAATGTGAACAAATAGGCAGCCTGAAAATGGGAATATCCGTTTTCAGGCTGCCTTGGGTTTGGTTGGCGATAAGGCAGCCTGAAACTTTGCAAATGTTTCTTGTTTTCAGGCTGAAACCTAAAATGGAGCGGCGGCTTGCCGCCAACACCTTATCACACATCGCACTACTGATTTGCCAAGATGTCGGCGAGCCGCCGACGCTCCATCGGTTACAGGTTTTGCAAAGGTTTCAGGCTGCATCAATGTTGAACGTTACGCGGCGCATCGAATCGTATGGCTTGCGTCCATTTCCAACACAAAAAGCAGCCTGAAAACCAGTCCCCCAGTTTTCAGGCTGCCTTATCACGTTGCAATCGCTATCACAAATTCGGATTCACAATAATCTTAACCGCCGATTCGTTGTTATGAATCAGCCGCTCAAAGCCTTCCGAAATCAGCTCATCCAGCTTGATGCGCTGTGTGATAAACGGTTTCAGGTTAATTTTGCCCGATTCCACCAGCTTGATGGTTTCGGCGTGGTCGTTGCAGTAGGCGATGGTGCCGCGTACGTCCAGCTCTTTCATCACCACGCTGTGCACGTTGATGGTGGCGGGTTTGCTCCAAATAGATACGATGACCACTTTGCCTGTTGTCTTCATGGATGCCACCAAAGTGTCCAGCACTTTGTTGACGCTGGTGCATTCAAACGCCACGTCCACGCCGTTGCCGTGGGTGATGTTCATCACTTCGGCGACCACGTCCACTTCGCTGGGGTCAAGAATATAGTCTGCCACGCCTGCTTCGCGCGCTTTGTCTTTGCGCGCTTTGCTCAATTCGGTGATGATGACGGTCAGCCCTTTGGCTTTCAAAATGGCGGATAACAGCAAGCCAATCGGCCCTGCGCCGCCCACCAATGCCACATTGCCCGCTTTCGCGCCCGAGCGCACAAAAGCGTGATGCCCCACCGATAGCGGCTCAATCAACGCGGCTTCGTCCAGCGGGATGGCATTGGAAATGGGATGCACCCAGCGGCGTTTCACGGCGATTTTTTCGGCTAAACCGCCACCGCAGCCGCCCAAGCCGATAAAGTTCATATCTTTGGAGAGATGGTAATTGCTGCCTTCGCCTGTTGGCACATCATCACGGATGATGTAGGGCTCAACCACAACGTGTTGCCCCACTTGAATATCGGTAACGCCTTCGCCCACGGCATACACCACGCCTGAAAATTCGTGTCCCATGGTAACAGGCGCAGATTCGCCTGAAATGGGGTGCGGATGACCGCAAGGCGGGATGAAAATCGGGCCTTCCATAAATTCGTGCAAATCGGTGCCACAGATGCCGCACCAAGCGACTTTGATGCCGACTGTGCCTGCGGCAACGGTGGGCTCGGGGATGTCTTCAATACGAATATCGCCTTTGTTGTGGAAACGTGCTGCTTTCATTTGTGTTCACTCCTGTGGTGGATTGGGATTAAGAACCTGCATTCACTATTTGCATAGGCATCTTTAATATGCCCTAAAAACGCGGCTACTGCGTTAAAAATGCTCGCAAGGTGTACAACCTTGCTGCGCTTTATTGCCTTGTATCCGCGCTTTTATGTCATCAAATCTGCCTATGCAAATAGCGAATACAGGTTCTAAGCAAACGGGCGGGTGCTGCTGTCCGCTTGCAGCGGGGCAATCGCTTCAAGCTACAACAATCGCCAAAGCCAAAGCGACTACGGTGATGACATTGTAAACATCTGTAAAATAGGGCGCAATCATCTTTACGCGGCGCGGGGTTTTCAGGCTGCCTTTGAGCCATATAGGCAGCCTGAAAACCCATCTGGCGCAATTTTCCATTGCCCAATCATTTTAATTTCCCCTACAATGCAAACTACTCTTAACAAATCTCACTTAAATCTTTACATTTCAAGGAGCATCGCATGAACCAACCCGCTGCAAAACCCGCGTGGTACAACCGCATTGGTCTGATTTGGCAGATTATCATCGGCATGATAATTGGCATCATCATCGGGCAATTTATCCCATCGGCTGCGCCCACTGTTGGCATTTTGGGCAGCCTGTTTGTGGGTGCGCTCAAAGCGGTTGCGCCGTTTTTGGTGTTTATTTTGGTAACGGCGGCGATTGCCCAGCACAACGAAGGCGCGCAAACGCATATGCGCCCAATTTTGCTGTTGTATTTAATCGGCACGTTTGGCGCGGCGGTGATTGCGGTGGTGGCGAGCTTTATGTATCCCACCACGCTCACGCTGGTTGCCACACCCGAAACCAACCTTGCGCCGCCATCAGGCATCGCCGAAGTGCTGAAAAACGTGTTGATGAGCTTGGTTTCCAACCCGATTAGTGCGTTATCCAGCGGCAACTACATCGGCATTTTGGCGTGGGCGTTGATGCTGGGTTTTGCGCTGCGCAATGCCAACGAAGTTACCCACACCATCATCGGCGATTTAGCCAGCGCGGTTTCCATGATTGTGCGCGGCGTGATTAGGTTTGCGCCGCTGGGCATCATGGGCTTGGTGGCGGTTACCGTGGAAGAAACGGGCTTCAAACGCATGGCGCAGGAATACGGGCATTTGATTATGGTGCTGCTCGGCTGCATGGGCTTGGTGGCGTTTGTGTTCAATCCGTTGATTGTGTGGTGGAAAATCCGCCGCGACCCGTATCCTTTGGTGTTTATTTGCTTGCGCGAAAGCGGCATTCCTGCGTTTTTCACCCGCTCTTCTGCCGCCAATATTCCTGTGAACATGGCGTTGGCAAAAAAATTGGGCTTGCATGAAGACACTTACGCCATGTCCATCCCGCTGGGGGCAACGATTAACATGGCGGGCGCGGCGATTACGATTACCGTGTTGGCACTGGCGGCGGCGCACACGCAAGGCATTCATGTGGATTTTGGCATGGCGTTGCTGTTGAGCTTGGTGGCGACGGTGAGCGCGTGTGGCGCATCGGGCGTGGCGGGCGGCTCGCTGCTGCTGATTCCCGTGGCGTGCAGCTTGTTTAATATTCCCAACGATGTTGCCATGCAGGTGGTGGGCGTGGGCTTTGTGATTGGCGTGATTCAGGATTCGGCGGAAACGGCGTTGAACTCGTCCACTGATGTGTTGTTTACTGCGGCGGCGGATTTGGGGGCGCAGCGCAAGGGCAAGGGGCTCAACTAGGGGCAGCCATTTATTTCAAAATATCCATTTTCAGGCTGCCTAATCAACCCATCATTAGGCAGCCTGAAACGCGCAAACTCTATTAACAAAGAACGTATGATGACCACTTCCATCCCCCACACCCACATCGCGCTTATCGGCGCAGGCATTATGAGTGCCACACTCGGCACGCTGCTCAAACAGCTTGCGCCCGAAAAAAGCATCACCGTGTTTGAACGGCTGGGCGCGCCCGCGCTGGAAAGTTCGCAAGAAAGCAACAACGCAGGCACAGGACACGCCGCGCTGTGCGAGCTGAACTACACGCCGCAAAGCGAGGACGGCAGCATCAGCATCAACCGCGCCGTTGCCATCAACGAAAAATTTAGCCAATCGCTGCAACTGTGGGCGCATTGGGCGGCGCAAGGCTGCATACGGCAGCCTGAAAACTTTATCCACCGCCTGCCGCACATCAGCTTTGTAACAGGCGATAACGACGTGCAATTTCTACGCGCCCGCCATGCCGCGCTGGTGCGGCATCCGCTGTTTGCCGATATGCAATACAGCGAAGACGCAGCCACCCTGCGCCAATGGCTGCCGCTGATGATGAACAACCGCCCAAGCAACCAAGCCATCGCCGCCACCCGCATAGACTACGGCACAGACGTAAACTTCGGCGAGCTCACCCGCCAGCTTTTTGACTACCTTGCCACGCAGCAAACCACTTTCCACTACCACACCGAAGTAACCGCCATCAACCGCACCACCGAGCAAAAATGGACGATTGCCAGCCTGAAAGACGGCGTATTGCAACAACACACCGCCGATTTCGTATTCATCGGCGCGGGCGGCGGCAGCTTGCACCTGCTGCAAAAAACAGGCATTCCCGAAAGCCAACACATCGGCGGCTTCCCTGTGAGCGGCTTGTTTTTGGTGTGCCGCAACGAAAACATCATCGCCCAGCACCACGCCAAAGTGTATGGCAAAGCCAAAGTGGGCGCGCCGCCGATGTCCGTGCCGCATTTGGATACGCGCTATATTGACGGCAAAAAAGCCTTATTGTTTGGACCTTTCGCAGGCTTCACCACCAAATTCCTGAAACACGGCTCAATCTGCGATTTGCCCGCCACGCTCAAACCGCACAACCTGCGCACCATGCTTACCGCAGGCATCAAAAACCGCGCCCTAACCCAATACCTGATTGGGCAAGTGTTGCTCAGCAAAGAGCAGCGCATCCAAGAATTGCGCGAATTTATCCCCGATGCTCGCGCCGAAGATTGGGAACTGGCGCAAGCAGGGCAGCGCGTGCAAATCATCAAAGACACCGCCAGCGAACACGGCAGCCTGCAATTTGGCACAGAAGTCATCCACGCCCAAGATGGCAGCCTTGCCGCCTTGCTCGGCGCATCGCCGGGGGCATCCACTTCCGTTGCCATCATGCTGGAAGTGCTGCAAAAATGCTTTGCAGGCAGCCTGAAAGACTGGGAAGGCAGCCTGAAAACCATGATACCGTCTTACGGGCAAAACCTTGCCGACAACCCTGAACTGCTTGCCCGCGTGAACCGCGAGATTGAGCAAGCGTTGTTTGCGCGGCAGCATGATTGATTAAATATAGGCAGCCTGAAAACGTATTTTGTCGTTTCAGGCTGCCTTAGATATTCTGGGGATGCCCTAAAAATAGGCTGGCTTGATTGTTGCTGATAATGGCAAGCAGCATGAATAAACAATCCTGAAACCTGTTCCTTCTCCCGCTGGCGGAGGAGGGCTAGGATGGGGGTGGTAGCTTAAACAGCCATTCCTGCCCGCGAGCGATACAGCCTATTTTCCCCCATTTTCTGACTAACCCCATCGGGAGTAACCATGCGTTTGAATTATTTTACCTTAGCGATTTCTACTGCTTTGCTGGCAGCCTGCGGCACTCAAAGTATGCCACCTCGCGATATGGCATAGTTTGGACATCAATCGTCTAAATTGGCTCGCGAAACATCGCCCAATATGTCTACCAAAATGGTAGAAGTCGCCGATGCAGGGCTGGATGCTTTCTACCGCAGCACACCCGCCCCAATGGCAATGATGGCCCGCGAGCAAATCAGGCAGCCTGAAAACACCGAACGCTACGCCGACACCCCCGCCAATCCCGTGCAAGTCGTTGCCCAATCGCCCGTTTCCACCTTTGGCGTGGACGTGGACACAGGCAGCTACGCCAACGTGCGCCGTCTGCTCAACGATGGGCAGTTGGCGCCCCAAGGCGCGGTTCGCGTGGAAGAAATCGTCAATTATTTTGGCTACGGCTACGCCACCCCCAGCAACGGCGCGCCCTTTGCCGTGCGCGTGGACACCGCCGATTCGCCGTGGCAGCCCAACGCCAAGCTGGTGCGCATCGCCATCAAAGCCAAAGAAATGACCCAGCAAGCCCTGCCGCCCGTCAATCTCGTGTTCTTGGTGGACGTTTCAGGCAGCATGGATAGCGCAGACAAACTGCCGCTGGTCAAACAAACCCTGCGTCTCTTAACCGAACGCCTGCGCCCGCAAGACAAAGTAACCCTGATTACCTACGCATCAGGCGAAGAGCTGGTATTGCCGCCCACATCAGGCGACAAAAAAGCGCAAATCCTAGCCGCCATCAACCGCTTGCAAGCAGGCGGCGCAACCGCAGGCGAGCAAGCCATACAAATGGCATACCGCGAAGCCGAAAAATCCTTTATCAAAGGCGGCATCAACCGCATCTTGTTAGCAACCGATGGCGACTTCAACGTTGGCATCACCCGCTTTGAAACCTTGCGCGACACGGTGGCAGAAAAGCGCAAAAACGGCATCTCGCTCACCACGCTCGGCTTTGGCACAGGCAATTACAACGAGCATCTGATGGAACAGCTTGCCGATGCGGGCGACGGCAATTACAGCTACATTGACAACCGCAACGAAGCCAAAAAAGTGCTGCAACGCCAACTATCGTCCACGCTGGCCACCGTGGCGCAAGACGTGAAAGTGCAAGTAAAGTTCAACCCCGCCACCGTAAAAGAATATCGCCTAGTCGGCTACGAAAACCGCGTGATGAAGCAAGAAGACTTCAACAACGACCGCGTGGATTCAGGCGACATCGGCGCAGGGCACACCGTTACCGCGTTTTACGAAATTATCCCCGCAGGCAAACAAGGCTGGCTGGATAATTCGCGCTACGCCGCCGCGCCCAAGGTTTCAGGCAGCCTGAAAGAATACGGCTTCGTGAAACTGCGCTACAAAAACCCCAACCAAAGCAACAGCCAGCTCATTAGCCAACCGATTGCCGCCAGCAGCGTCCCCCTAGCGCAAGCGAGTGCCGATTTCCGCTTTGCCGTTGCCGCCGCTTCCTACGCCCAAGCCCTGCAAGGTGGGCAATACAACGGCAAAATGACATGGAAAGACATCGCTGCGCTGGCAAAATCGGCCGCCAAGCCTGATGAATACGGATTGCGGGCAGAATTTTTGGAGCTGGTGGATACGGCGAAGAGTTTGAGCGCGAAACCCAAAGCGGAATAACGGGCGCGTGATAAAGGCAGCCTGAAAACGTGAAATGGCGTTTTCAGGCTGCCTTTGCCAAACTCATTCGCGCATGGAGCGTTGGTGGCTCGCCGACATTTCGCCACCCCACAACCCATCCCATTCAACGCGCCCTTTTAGCGACGAGCCGTCGCCGCTCCATTTTGGTTTTCAGGCTGCCTTATCTTCCCAAAGGCAGCCTGAAACCTTTCCCAAGTAGGTCGGACATTGATGCCCGACATTTTTCTAGTAAAGCAAATAAAGACAGCACGAGTAGGGTGTGTGGCTTTGCCACGCACGCGGTTTGCCAGTTTCCGCGTGTCCTACGCACTAAAAACGTCGGGCATCAATGCCCGACCTACTGCGCCACCCAAAGGCAGCCTGAAACCCCCATCCCAATCCACACAAAAAAACAGCCTGAAAACGCATAACACATTTTCAGGCTGCCTTTGCTTACTTCACAATCTAATCAATCAAAAACCAACTCCCCGCCCCGCGCTTCCACGCGAATTATGCTTTCAGGCGCGTAACGCCCTTCCAGCAACGCTTTTGCCAACGGATTTTCAATTTCCGACTGAATCGCCCGTTTCAGCGGACGCGCCCCGTAAACAGGGTCAAAGCCCGCCTGCGCCAACACATCTAACGCCGCGTCCGAAACCGCCAAATCCAAATCCTGCGCCGCCAAACGTTTTTTCAGGCTGCCTAATTGGATTTGCGCGATGCTGCGAATATGCGCTTGGTTCAAGCCGTGGAACACCACCACTTCATCAATACGGTTAATCAGCTCGGGGCGGAAATACGTTTTCACATCTTCCATCACCGTCTCCTTAATCGCATCATAATCCGCCGTGCCCATCGCCTGAATATGCTGGCTGCCGATGTTGCTGGTCATCACAATCACCGTGTTTTTAAAGTCCACCGTGCGCCCCTGCCCATCGGTCAAACGCCCATCGTCCAACACTTGCAGCAAAATATTAAACACATCAGGGTGCGCCTTTTCCACTTCGTCCAGCAAAATCACGCTATACGGTTTGCGGCGCACCTGCTCGGTCAAATAGCCGCCTTCTTCGTAGCCCACATATCCGGGGGGCGCGCCAATCAGCCGCGCAATGCTGTGTTTTTCCATGTATTCTGACATATCCACGCGGATTAAATGGTCTTCGCTGTCAAACAAAAAGCCCGCCAACGCCTTGCACAGCTCGGTTTTGCCCACGCCAGTCGGCCCTAAAAACAAGAAGCTACCATACGGGCGATTGGGGTCGGACAAACCGCTGCGACTGCGGCGAATCGCATCGGCAACCGCGCGCACCGCTTCGTCTTGCCCCACCACGCGATGATGCAAAACTTCTTCCATTTTCAGCAGCTTATCGCGCTCGCCTTCCATCATTTTGGACACAGGAATGCCCGTCATGCGCGACACAATTTCCGCGATTTCTTCCGCGCCCACTTCGGTGCGGAACAGCGTATTGTGTTTTTTCAGGCTGCCTGAACGCTCCGCATCTTTCAGTTGCAGCGTTAATTTGGGCAGCTCGCCATATTCCAATTCCGAAGCCAAGCCATAATCGCCCGCGCGTTTGGCTTGCTCAATGCGGGTTTTCAGCGCATCAATCTGCGTTTTCAAATCGCTCAAACTCACCGAAGACGCTTTTTCCGCTTTCCAGATTTCGTCCAAATCGGCGTATTCTTTTTCCAAGCCCGCGATTTCTTCGTCAATCAACGCCAAACGTTTTTTGCTCGCTTCGTCCGTTTCTTTGGCAACGTGCATTTTTTCCATTTTCAACTGAATCATGCGGCGGTCTAGCTTGTCCATTTGCTCGGGTTTGGAATCAATTTCCATTTTGATGCGGCTGGCAGCTTCGTCAATCAAATCAATCGCCTTGTCGGGCAAGAAGCGGTCGGTGATGTAGCGGTTGGATAACTCCGCCGCCGCCACAATCGCAGGGTCGGTGATGTCCACGCCGTGATGGATTTCGTAACGCTCTTGCAAGCCGCGCAAAATCGCAATCGTGTCTTCCACGCTTGGCTCGTTCACCAACACTTTTTGGAAACGCCGCTCCAACGCCGCATCTTTTTCAATATATTGGCGATATTCGTCCAGCGTGGTCGCGCCGATGCAATGCAATTCGCCCCGCGCCAGCGCAGGTTTGAGCATATTGCCCGCGTCCATCGCGCCATCGGTTTTGCCCGCGCCCACCAGCGTGTGAATTTCATCAATAAAAATCAACGTGTTGCCATCGTCTTTGGCGAGGTCGTTCAACACCGCTTTCAAGCGTTCTTCAAACTCGCCGCGATATTTCGCGCCCGCAATCAACGCCGCCAAATCCAGCACCAGCAAGCGTTTGCCGCGCAGGCTTTCGGGCACTTCGCCGTTTACAATGCGCTGCGCCAAGCCTTCCACAATCGCGGTTTTGCCCACGCCCGGTTCGCCAATCAGCACGGGGTTGTTTTTGGTGCGCCGTTGCAGCACTTGAATGGCGCGGCGGATTTCGTCATCGCGCCCGATAACGGGGTCTAGCTTGCCTTCGCGCGCGCGGGCGGTTAAATCGGTGGTGTATTTTTTCAACGCTTCGCGTTGGTCTTCTGCGTTGGGATTGTCCACGGTTTGTCCTTGGTTCAGTTTGTCAATCGCTTGGTTGAGCTTGGCTTCGGTTACGCCTGCGTCTTTCAAAATTTTGCCCGTTGCGCCGTTTTCTTGGATTAAACCCAATAAAAACAATTCGCTGGCAATGTAGGCATCGCCGCGTTTCACCGCGGCCTTGTCCATCAAATTGAGCGCGTTTTGCAATTCGCGGCTGGGGAACATTTCGCCGCCTTGCCCCGACACTTTGGGCAGCGCGGCTAAGGCAGCCTGAACGCCATGTTTAATCTGCGTGATGTTGCCGCCCGCTTGCACCAGCAGCGCGGCGATGCCGCTGTCGTTGTCGTTTAACAGGGCTTGCAGAACGTGCACGGCTTCTAAATAGCCGCAATCGCTCGCCATCGCTTGGCTTTGCGCTTCTTGCAAGGCAGCCTGAAATTTGGTGGTTAGTTTGTCGTATCTCATGTTTCATTTTCCTTATGGGATGATTGGATGAACACGATATAGGGCTAGTCAAATAAAAAAACAAGCGGGGATTTGGGGACGGCTGGAATTTTGTTTTGTTAGAAAACAGCGCGTTGCATTTTTCAAGATGCGCTGCCTAAAATTTGCTTGCCAGTAATTGTAAAAATCGGTATAGTTCGCCGCTTCAAGACGGAGGTGTGGCAGAGCGGTTTAATGCAACGGTCTTGAAAACCGTCGAGGGTTTGCGCCCTCCGTGAGTTCGAATCTCACCGCCTCCGCCAAGTTTTTAACCCCAAGAGTTTCTGGCTCTTGGGGTTTTTCGTGTGTTTCAGGCTGCCTTTGGGTTTCAGCCAAACGCTTCTTCGCAGGTGTCTATTTGTCGCGTAAACGCCCATGCGGCAAGGCAGTCTGCGTAATCGGCAAGGGGGATGCGCAGGGTAAGGCGGCAATCCAGTTGCAAATCTTGTTGGATGATGGCGGCGTGGTGAGCTTTGGCGATGCGTAGGGCTTCGTTGAGAATGGGGTAGTCGCAGCGCAAGTACACGGTTTTTTCTATGTTTTTTTCTACGATGGCGGCAGCCTGAAATGCCATTTGGCTGGCGGTTTTGTAGGCGTGGATTAGCCCTGATACGCCCAGCAGCGTGCCGCCAAAGTAGCGCACCACAATCACCAGCACGTCGGTGAGTTCAAAGGAATCAATCTGCCCGAGTATGGGGCGGCCTGCGCTGCCGCTGGGTTCGCCGTCGTCGTTGGCGCGAAATTGGCTGCCATCTGTGCCGATGCGGTAGGCGTAGCACCAATGGCGGGCTTTGTGGTGGGCTTGGCGTTGGGCTTCAACGTGGGCTTTGACTTCTTCGGCGCTGCGCACGGGATAGGCGTAGGCGATGAAGCGGCTGCCTTTGTCTTTGAACTCGGCGGTGGCGGGGGCGGCTAGGGTGCGGTAGGTGGTGGCTTGGGGCATGGTGGAGATGTTTTCAGGCTGCCTTGTGGGGGCAAAGGCAGCCTGAAAAGATGAATTTGGGCTACTGTAAAAGGCAGCCTGAAAACAAATAAATGGCTTTCAGGCTGCCTTGGGATGATTAGTGATGATGCCCGTGTGCGCCGTGCACATGGCCGTGGGCGATTTCTTCGGCGGTGGCTTCACGGATGGCGGCGACGGTGCCTTTGAAGCGGATTTTCATGCCTGCGAGCGGATGGTTGCCATCCACCACGGCTTTGCCATCGGCAACATCGGTTACGCGGTAGATAATCACGCCGCCATGTTCGGGGTCGTCGGCTTCAAACATCATGCCTGGTTCAACTTCCACGGGGAATACTTTAACGTCTTCAATGCGCACCAATTCGGGGTCTTGTTCGCCAAATGCGTCATCGGGCTGCATGGTAATGTCCACTTCGTCGCCCACGTTTTTGTCGTGCAAGGCTTCTTCCACCAGCGGGAAAATGCCATCGTAGCCGCCGTGTAGGTATTCAATGGGGTCGAGGGTTTTGTCTAGCAAGTTGTTGTCGGCATCGTACATTTCATAATGCAATGATACAACGGAGTTTTTTTGGATGCTCATGGGGTTTCCTTTGGGTGAATGCGCGGTTGGATTTCGCGGTTGCAAAGTGGCGCAGTATAGCACACGCGCTGGATGTTGCGCGGCGGCAACAGGAACGGCGCGCGGATTGGGTTTGATTTCAGTCAATTATTTCCGCATCGGCGTGTTTTTATGCGGACAAAATCTGTTTCAACACAAATAAATATGCGATTTGATTGCGCAGTAGTCTAATTTCATGCACAATGCGCGCGTTTTGTGGCAAGCGAGTAGCTAAATAACATTCATTTTGCTGACTCGTTTTGCTTTTTATTCAACGATAAAAAATATTTGAAGGTGTTAAACATGAAAAAATCACTACTGTCTGTTGCTCTGTTGTCTTTGATGTTGGCTGCTTGTGGCGACAACCAACCTGCTGCCAACCAAGCGGCTTCTGCGGTGAAAGAAGCGGCTTCTGCTGTGGCGGCTGAGGGCGCGTCTGCGGCTTCTGCGGCGCAAGATGCTGCGGTTGCAGCGGCTTCTGATGCGCAAGCTGCGGTGCAATCTGCGACTTCTGATGCCAAAGGCATGGCTGCTGATGCGGTGCAAAAAGGTGCTTCTGCTGTTCAAGCGGCGGCTTCTGAGGTTTCTGCTGCTGCGGCTTCTGCTGCGAAATAATTTTCGGCACTCGTGTTGATTGAGTCAACATGGGTGTTGAACTGGCAATTTTGCTAGGCAAGGGCTGGATACTTTTGGGTATTCAGCCTTTTGTTATGGGGGTGGCAGCCTGAAATGGGTGGAATATGGGTTACTGGGGGAGATGTTGGCGGGGTTTTCAAAGCTCGGGTAAACGGGGAAAATCGCGCTTTTGCAGGATGGGGTGCGTGGATGCGCGTTGTTGCCTGCGTTTGTTTCATTGTTTTCAGGCTGCCTGAAATCTTTGCCAAGTGGTTTTGTTGATGGATGCTTGCTGTGCGTTAAGACTATTTGGCAAAGATGGGTTTCAGGCTGCCTTGTTGTTTAAGGAAGTTTGTATGTTGAAAAATTTAATGAATCGGGTGTTCCCGAAAAAGCGGGCGGCGAGCAAGGTGCGTTGTGTGCGCCATGCGGTGAAGCTGCCTGTGCGCAATCAGGCGGCGTTGTGGGTGTTGAATGGTTTGCATCAGGCGGGGTTTGAAGCGTATTTGGTGGGCGGCGCGGTGCGCGATTTGCTGTTGGGCGTTGAGCCGAAGGATTTTGATGTGGCAACGAGTGCCACGCCCGAGCAGGTGCATCGGTTGTTTCGCCGCAGTCGGATTATTGGGCGGCGGTTTCAGATTGTGCACGTGATGCAGGGCAGCGAGACGATTGAAGTAAGCACATTTCGCAGCGGCGGGCGGGTGATGCAGAATGCGAGTGGGCGGATTATGCGGGATAACGCTTATGGCTCGGTGGAGCAGGATGCGATGCGGCGCGATTTTACTTGCAACGCGCTGTATTACGATGTGGTGGCGCAGCAGGTGTTGGATTTTCATGGCGGCTGGGAAGATGTGGCGGCGCGGCGGTTGGTGATGATTGGCGATGCGGTGGAACGCTATCAGGAAGACCCTGTGCGGATGCTGCGGGCGGTGCGCTTGTCGGGGAAATTGGGCTTTGCGGTGGAAACGGCAACGGCTGCACCGATTGTGGACATGGGCTTGCTGCTGCGGCATGAGCCTGTGGCACGGTTGTTTGATGAATTGCTGAAAATTTTGTTGTCGGGCAACGCGGTGGGCTGTTTGGCGGCGTTGCGGCAGCTTGGCTTGGCGGATGCGGTGCATCCTTTGCTGTCGGCGATGTTCCGCGCGGCAGATGGAGGGGCGCATCATATTGGCATGTTGGCGTTGCAGCAGACGGATGCGCGGCTGGGGGCGGGCAAGTCGGTGTCGGTGGGGTTTATGCTGGCGGCGTTGTTTTGGGAAGATTTGAACGCGCGTTGGCAGGGCGAGATGGATAAGGGCGCGGGGGCGGCTGCGGCGATGGGTGCTGCGGTGAATGGGCTGCGCGATGATATGGAGCGCGGCTGGGGCGTGCCGCAGCGGTATTCGGCAACAATGCGCGAGATTTGGCTGTTGCAGCCGCAGTTTGGGCATCAGCGGGGCGGTCGTCCGTTTCGCTTGCTGGCGCAGGCGCGGTTTCGGGCAGCGTATGATTTTCTGCTGTTGCGCGCGCAAATGGACGCGGATTTGCAGCCGCTGGCGGATTGGTGGACGCGCTTTCAGCACGCTTCGGATGCGGACAAGCGGGTAATGGCGGAAACGGCGGGGCAACAGGGCAAAGCGGCTGCGGGCGATGGCGCGGCGAAGAAAAAACGGCGCAGACGGAAGAAGAAAAGCGGTGGGGAGTAGGGGGGGTTGTAAGAACCTGTATTCACTATTTTCATAGGTAGATTTTATGGCATAAAAGCGCGGATACAAGGCAAAAAGCACAGCAAGTGAACACCTTGCGAGCATTTTTAACGCAGTAGCCGCGTTTTTAGGGCATGAAAGATGCCTATGAAAATAGTGAATACAGGTTCTAAATATTTCAGGCTGCCTTGGCGTGATGCAAGGGCAGCCTGAAAATGGGCTTTACTGTTTTTGTATTAAGGCAGCCTGAAAATGGGAAATAGCGTTTTCAGGCTGCTTTTGTTTAAATGGGTAATCAATATGGGGGCGGGTGGTTTGTTGATGTTGCCAGCCAGCACTTATGGATAACCATTTGGCGACGAGCCGTCGCCGCTCCATTTTGGGTTTCAGGCTGCCTTAAAGTATTCGGTGGTGTCCTAAAAAGTATGCTGCACTACTGACTGTTTCTTCCCCCGCTGGCGGGAGAGGGAACAGATTGCAGAGCTTTTAATCAGTACTGCTGGCTATCAACAATAATCAAACCAGCATACTTTATTAGGACATCACCAATTCGTTTAATTCAATCTGCTTGTAAACCGCTAAACCATTTAACTCCTGCTGCG
>NZ_JAUMZV010000045.1 GCF_030527935.1 Kingella sp. (in: b-proteobacteria) | reverse complement strand
CATTTTAAAACAATTGGTAAGAAGTAATTTATCCTAGTTATCTAGGACAGCCCCTTTGATTTTGTCTGAAAGATAAAACTGCCGTTGACTTTGCGCTGATGGCAGTTTTTGTTTACCTAGATGCCAAACCCATTTTCAGGCTGCCTTAACCCATTTAGGCAGCCTGAAAACGCTCAAACCAACCTTGCCGCCCTGTTTTGCATTTTCAGGCTGCCTAATCTATCCACGTTTATCACAACACACGATTACACCACCCAAAGGCAGCCTGAAAACCTCAAAATTGCCATCCATTTGCCCTGCAAATAATATCAACAACTTACACGCGAAATCATAATTTTCTTTTTATTATCAATAAGTAATAAAGTCAAGCAAAATCCTTTTCACCCCATTTTGCACAAAAAATAAGCAACCAAAGCCATACCATGATATTGCGACAAAATTTGGTGGCAGCCACATATTTTCCACAAAGTTATCCACAAAATATGTGGGCAAATTTTGTTGCCCTAATGTTAAAATCCGCCCCTATTTTGTAAACAGGAATCCCCATGCACGCATCTTTTTCTTGGCAAGAATTTATCGTTAATCTCTTTGCCCGCAAAGCCTTTACCGCCAATTTGCTGGAACGCAGTTTCAGGCAGCCTATGGGCTGGGTGGAGCTGGCCATCATGCTGGCTTTGACGTTTGTTGCCTATCGCTTGTCCGAAAAATGGGCGCAATCGTCCAAAATCAAGGCGATTCGTTTTCGCGTGATTCGCCATGTGTTGCGCCGCGTGTTGTTTCCTGTGTTGCTGTTGGTGGTAGCGGTGATGGCGCAGGTGGCATGGGAAGCGGCGGGCTTGCATGCGGTGTGGCTGAAATTGCTGGTGTTGGCGGCAAACTGGATGATGGCGATTCGCTTGGTGTTGGCATTGATTAACGGCGCGGTCCCCAAAAGCACGCGCTCGGATGCGATTGAACGCGCCGCGTCCACAGGGCTTTGGGGCTGTTTTATTTTGTGGCTTTCGGGCATTGATGATTGGATTATTGACTGGCTCAAATCGCTGCAAATCCCCATCGGCGCAAGCAAACTCAATGTTTACACCATTTTAAGCGGCTTGCTGTGGGTGGGCGTGATGATGGTGTTCACCATGTGGTTTTATCGCTGGCTCAACGCGCGATTGATGTCCAGCGTGCGGATGGACATGAACTTGCGGATTGTGTTATCCAAAGTGCTAAAAACCACGCTGATGGTGCTCTCGGTGTTGGTTGCATTGCCTTTGGTGGGCATTGATTTAACCGTGTTATCCGTGTTTGGCGGCGCGCTCGGCGTAGGGCTGGGCTTTGGTTTGCAAAAAATCGCCAGCAATTATGTGTCGGGCTTCATCATCTTGGCAGACCGCTCCATCCGCATCAACGACCGCCTAACCGTAAACGGCTTCACGGGCTATGTAACCGAAATCACATCGCGTTTTGTGGTGCTGCGCAACGCAAACGGCGCAGAAGCCCTAATCCCCAACGAAACCTTTGTTACCAACACCGTTATCAACGAATCCTACACCGCCCGCGCCCTGTATCAATCGCTGGACATCCAAGTCGCCTACGCCACCGATTTAACGCGGGCAATGAATATCATGCGCGAAGCCGCCGCCGCGCAAAAACGAGTTGGCACCAACCCGGCGCCGTCCGCCTTGCTACTCGGCTTTGGCGACAACGGTATCAACCTGCGCGTGGGCTTTTGGGTAAATGACCCCGAAAACGGATTTGGCGGATTGTTCTCCGATATTTTGCTCACCATTTGGCAACGGTTCAACGAAGAAGGCATTGAACTGCCCTTCCCACAACGTGAAGTGCGTATTTTGAACAATGGCAACGATCATAATTAGGCAGCCTGATAACGCAGTTTGGCGTAGCTAAAACAATCAGGCAGCCTGAAAACATGTTTCTACTCACTCCAATCCATTTTGGCTACGCTAAACCACGTTTCAGGCTGCCTATGCCAAACAAGCAAATGTACAGCAATGTAAAAAATCGCCTGAAACACCAAATTTGCTGTACATTGCACGGACAACTCCACCGAAAGGGACATACATCATGAAAAAACTGATTCTTACCAGCGCGATTGCTTTACTTGTAGCCAGCCCATTGGCAATGGCAAAAGACCCAACCATCGCGTCTAACTCATCCAGCGTAAAAGACGCAGGCTTTATCAACAGCATGGCTTCCGCCGCCAGCGGCATGGGCGCAAAAGAACCGCTCGAAATCAGCGAAAGCAACGAAGGCGGCAAACGCGTGTTGGTGGTGGCAGGCAGCAATGGCACAACTTGCCGCGTGCCCGTTTCCGATGGCAATCCGCCCAAAATGATGGGCATCAACTGCAAATAATTCAATACGAAAAGCCCCAGCCGAAATGGTTGGGGCTTTTGTTTGTCTGCCGATTAGGCTAAGGCAGCCTGAAAATCAGAATCTGTATTCGGTCATGTTCTGAAAAGTATGCTGCACTGCTGTTCTCTCTCAGCAATCTAGTGGGAAGGTTTTATCCATGCTGCTTGCCATCAACAATCATTGCCTTGGTTTGGACTGTTTCATTTTTTGGTTTCAAGCTGCTGTGTTTGGGCGCGGGCGGGATGGTTGGCAGCCTGAAATGGGGTTCGCGCTTTCTACGGCTTGCTTGCAAGCCGTGCGCTAGCTAAAAATTTTCAGGCTGAAATCTTTGTAAAATCCCAAAGGCAGCCTGAAAAAGGTTGAGCTAGATGATGTAGTCTTCTGTTTTTTGGGTGTCGGCGGGGTTGGGTTGTTGGCGGTATTGTTTGGGGGTGCAGCCGTAGTGTTTTTTGAATACTTTGCCGAAGTGGGTTTCGGATTGGTAGCCTGATTCTAGGGCGATGGTGAGTATGGTGCTTTGGCTGTTGCGCAGGAGCATGGCGGCTTTTTGCAGGCGGATGCTGTTGACGAAGGCGTGGGGGCTGGTTTGCATTTGGCTGCGAAATAGGCGCATGAGTTGGGCGCGGGAGAGTTTGGCGAGTGCGGCTAGGTCTTCTACGCGCCAGTCGTGCTCGGGCTGTTGGGTTACGGCTTGGACGACGTTGCGTAGGCGGCGGTCGCGCCAGCCGTTGAGTATGCCTGTGAGCGGGGCTTGGTGTTCGTTTTGGTTGAGATAGGCGCGGAGTATGTGGACGAGTAATACGGTGGATAGGGCGTTGATGGCGGCGGTGGCGCGGTGTTCGGGCTGGCTGATTTCGTGTTGCAGTAGGGTTACGATGGCTTGGGTGGTGGTGTGTTGGGTGTTGAGTATGATGATTTCGGGCAGCCCTTGCAGGAGATTGTTGTGGGTTTCGTAGGCGAAGTGGGCGCAGTAGAGATTGAGTTGGGCGGGGCTGTTGCTTGTGCTGTGGGTTTGTTTGTGGGTGATGTTGCCTTGTTGTTGGATGCTGGGGTGGTGTTGGGTGTTGTTGCAGCCGATTTGGCTGCTTAGGGCGTGGGCGGCGTTGCGGGGGAAGAAGATGATGTCGCCTGCTTGTAGTTGGCGGGCTTGGGCTTCGTTGTCTAGTTTTAGGTAGCCTGTGCCGTGGGTTACGATGTGGACGATGCCTTGGGTGCGGTTTCTGGGGTGGCGCACATACCAGTCGCCGTTGAAGCTGCATTGTGTGTCTATGCTGCCTGTGATTTGGGCTAGGGTGATTAGGTTGTCTAGGATGGTCATGGGTGGGGATGGTGTGGATGGTTAGGCAGCCTGAAAAATAAATTTCAGGCTGAAACCTTTGCAAAACCTGTAACCGATGGAGCGTCGGCGTCTCGCCGACATTTTGTTAATCAAACAAGCCATGTTGAATCAACCATTTGGCGACGAGCCGTCGCCGCTCCATTTTAGATTTCAGGCTGCCGTTAAGGTTTTGCAAAGGTTTTAGGCTGCTTGGGTTTAGAAGCGGTTTTCACTATTCTCGATAGCGACAGGTTCTTAACTGCGCCAGTAGTTGTTGGCGGCGGCGATGGTTTGGAAGTTGATGGCGATGACTTGTGATGCGGCGGTTAGGCTGTCGGCATCGTTGGCATAGACGTTGCGTAGTTTTTTCAGCACTTCTACATCGGGCTGGGTGGTTTTTACGCCGCGTCGGCTTAGGGTGATGGCGAGTTCAAAGCCTGCTTGTGGGGTGTCGGTGATAAGGGTGGTGAGCCATTGTTCGCTCATGGTTGGGTTCCTTGTTGGTTGTTAATAGAAGATGCTCCGCTGCTCCGATAGGGGCGTTTTTTATGGGATGGAGCGGGGCGGATGGTAGGTTTGGATAGTTTGTTTGTCAAGGGTGGGGGTGGGGCGATTGGGGTTGGCTATGGAGGATTTGCGCCCTGCTCTGTTTGGTTTCAGGCTGCATTGCTGGGGCGGCGCGGGCGGGATGGTTAAGGCAGCCTGAAAAGGGCTCTCGCGTTCCTACGGCTTACTTGCAAGCCGTGCGCTGGCAAAGTGTTTTAGCTACGCTGAACTTTGTTTCAGGCTGCCTCATTGTTGCGATGAATAGGCAGCCTGAAAGGTGTGTGCTGTGGTTGGGCGGCTTGATTGGTTTTCAGGCTGCCTATGCGCCCTACCCCATTAGCCAGCCGAGTATGCCTGATGTGGCGACGGCGACCATGACGGTGGGCAGCATGGAAAAGCGGGTTGCCATAAATAGGGTTACGGCTAGGGCGATGAGTTCGTGGGGCTTATGGGAGATGAAATGGGGGGCGATGACGGAGAGTAGCACGCAGGCGGGAGCGGCTTCTAGCGTGCGCGCCATGCGGGGGGATAGGGTTTTGTTTTTGAGCAGGAAAAAGCCGAGCAGGCGGGTGGAATAGGTTACGCAGAGCATGCCGAGTATGGTGAGCAGTGATGTCCAGCTTATCATTTGGCTTCTCCGTTGGCGAAGTAGGCGAACAGCAGCCCTGCGAGCGTGCCTGCGGGGACGTACCAGCCGCTTTGCGGGGCGATGGCGTACACGGCGATGGCGACGATTAGGCTGATGAGCCATGGTTTGGCAGCCTGAAAGCCGCGCCACATGCCGCGCACCAGCACCAAAAACACGGCGGGGAACGCCATGCCAGAGCCAAAGCGGGATACGTCGCCGAGCATCGGTCCAATAGACGAGCCGAGCAAGCCGCAGCAAACCCATGCGACATACAGCAGCAGGGCTGTGCCCATGTAATACGGATAGCTAAACGGGGGCAAGCCTGCTTGCTGGCGGTGTTTGGCATCGGCGATGCCCATTGCCCAGCTTTCGTCTGTCATCACAAACAGGGCGGGCAGCAGTTTTTTCAGCGGTAAGTCGCGCAGATAGGGCACGAGTGCTGCGCCCATTAGGATATGGCGGCTGTTTATCATGGCGGTCATGGTGATGATGAGCAGCACGGGCAGCGGCGATGTCCACAAGCCGACGGCGGCAAATTCGGAACCGCCTGCGAAGTTCAGCCCCATCATTAGGGTGGTTTCCAGCACGCTCATGCCTTTTTGCCCTGCTTGCGCGCCAAGGATTAAGCCAAAGGGGATAATGCCGATGGTGATGGGTAGGCAGTCTTTGATGCCGCGTTTAAATTCTTGTTGGGTGTTGGGGGTCATGGTGGGAAGAGTGTGATGCAGCCTGAAAATGGGTAATACGGTTTTCAGGCTGCCTTTGGAAAAGAAAGCTGTGGTGTTGCTTGGTTAAATGGTTTTGCTGGATGATTTTCAGGCTGACTTGGGATAATTGAACTGTGTGGACGCATCCGTGCGACACACATTAAATAAAGAAATAAAGGCAGCCTGAAAACCGATTACCCGCGAAAACGGGCAAACTTGATTACTTGCACACAAAACTTTCCGCCTTGTTCACATCGCCGTGGCTGTACGTTGCCACTTTGGGATAGGCGCACAGCGGTTGCGATTTGCCGGGGAAGGCTTTGCCTGTGGCGATGATGGCTTCGGGGGCTTTGCCGCTGTCGTGCCATTGTTCCAGCGCGGTGAGCGGGTCAAAATTATCCAACGCGCTGCCGCCACCGCAGTGGGTCATACCTGGCACGTTGAACAGGCGCACGGTGTCGCGGGCGTTTTGGGTGTCTGCCAGCAGCTGTTTGTACCAGTCGCGCAAGTCCACGGCGGAGAACACGGGGTCGGACACGCCTTCAAACACAATCATTTTGCCGCCGCGCGCTTGGAAGGTGGAAAGGTCGGTGGCGGTGGCATCGTTTAATGCGCCGATTTGCGCGGTTTTGGCGACATCGCGGTCAAAATTGAAATCAAACGTGCTTAATTGCGGCCGGTACGGGGTCATAAAATAGCTGGGCAGGCTGGCTGCACCGAGCGTGATGTTGCGGGCGTTGGGCCGGGCGGTTTGCGAGTCGCCCAGCTTCCAGCCGCGCCAGCCTGCTTGGTTGATGCCTGCGTCGTAGAACCAGCCGCTGTAAATCGGCTCGCCTTTGCTGGTTTTTGCGCCGTCAAAAATGGCGTGCAGCAGTTTTACTTTGTCTTTGCCGATTTGCTTTTGCACCATTTCGGGCTGGAAGTCGCAGCTTTCCCATGCGTTGATGATGCCGTCTTTCAGGCCATCGTTTTTGTCGCAGCGGTTTGACACGCCTTGTGCGACGGCATCCAAGTCTTTTTGCGTCAGGGCGTTGGCGAAGATGCGCTCGCCTTGGGTGTTTTTCGGCGCGGCAGCCTGAAAATGCTGGTTGTCCCACGATTGGGCGATGGCGGCGCGGGATAAACGGAAGCCGGGATTGCCTGCGACTACGCCGTCAAACTCGGTGGGATAGCGCATGGCGGCGAGCATGGCTTCGCGCCCGCCGTTGGAGCAGCCCATAAAATAGCTGTGCTTGGGCTCGGCTTGGTAGGCTTGGCGGATAAGCAGCTTGGCGGCGGCGTTTACTTTGCCGGTGGATTGGTAGGCAAGGTTGAGCCGCGCCTGCTGGTCTGCGCCGAACGATGCGTCGCCCGCGCCCTGATGCCCGCCGTCCATGCTGACCACGGCATAGCCGCGTTTGAGCGCGGGCAGCGCGGTTGAGCCTGCCACGGGCGTTGCGCCGACTGCGGGGGCGATGAAGCCGTCCATGCCGCCGCCGCCTTGAAACAGGAATTTGCCGTTCCAGTTTTCAGGCAGCCGCATCTGGTAGCCGATGTAATACGGCTTGCCGTCTGCGCCCGTGCGTTTTTCCAATTCGCCCGACACCACGCAGTGCGCGCCAAATTCCACATCGGCGGCGGCGCGCGACGAGCCGGTGAATGCGGCTTGGTCGTCGGCGGGCAGCTTGCCTGCCTTAACCCATTGCGCGGCAACCACGCCATCGGTTTGGCTCAATCGGGCGCATTGCTTGGCATCAAACGCGGCAGCCTGACCGCTGCCGGCGGCAAAGGCGGCAGCAAGGGTGAGACAGATTTTTTTGCGGGATAACGGGTGAAACATGGCGCATACTCCTTTGGATGATGGCGGTGAAACGAAAGCGGCGATTGTATCATTTTGCGGGCTGTGGTAGTTTCAGGCTGCCTAACCCCATCCCCAAGGAACAACCATGCAAATCACCCTTATCGCCGCCCTAGCGCAAAACCGCATCATCGGCAACGCCAACCAAATCCCGTGGCACATCCCCGAAGATTTCGCCTTTTTCAAACGCTACACCACAGGCAAGCCCATCATCATGGGGCGCAAAACGTGGGACAGCCTGCCGCGCAAGCCCTTGCCCAACCGCCGCAATATTGTGATTACGCGGCAAGCGGATTGGCAGGCAGATGGCGCGGAAGCGGTACACGATTTTCAGGCTGCCTTGCACGCCTGCGCGGGCGAGCGCGAAGCCGTGATTATTGGCGGGGCGCAAATCTATGCCATCGCGCTGCCGTTTGCCACCGATTTGCGTCTAACCGAGATTGCGCTTAATCCCGCTGGCGATGCGTATTTCCCCGAATTTTCGCGCGACAAATGGCGCGAAGTGGCGCGGGAAGCGCAGGTTTCGGAAAGGGGGCTGGCGTATGATTTTGTTCACTATCAACGCGCAGCGTAGGCAAAAAAACCGCGCTGTCATCACCCCAAAGGCAGCCTGAAAACCCAATACGCCACACCGCTTTTCAGGCTGCCCAACCATTAGGAATCCCATGCTTAATAAAATCCACCACCCCGATTATCGCCGCATGATTGAACAGCACGCCGCAGGGTTTAGCCCTGCCGAAACCGCGCTGCTGCACGAAATTCTCCACCGCTTTGAATTTGACCCCATCCAAGAGCAAGCCCTTGCCCAAGCCGTGTTGCAGCAAAGCCGCTTTGACCCCAACGCAGGGCATTGGGCGCAAGCGGATGACGATGAAGACACCGTGGGCATTTGCCCGCATTGCATTAACCCCCCTGCCCCGCCCTTGCGCGATTATTTGACGTGGCGCGAGAAGCAGGCGGGGTGAACGCGGGCGCAACCATTGATGCAGCCTGAAATGGCAACCCGCGCCCCCCTAAGGCTTGCTGGCAAGCCGTGCGCTGGCAAAAGGCTTTTCAGGCTGCCTGAACCATCCGCAGCATTCCAAAATGAAGCGGCAATGGCTCATCGCCAAATGGTGCATTCAATAGGCATGACAGGTTGGCAAAATGTCGGCGAGCCGCCGATGATCCATTTGATTGCAGGCGTTGCAAAAATTGCAGCGTAGGCAAAATAAGTCGTTTTCAGGCTGCCTTTCTCGCCCTAATCTCTCGTTTCCCTTCATCCCAATCGCATGGCGTTGCGCCGCCATACCCACGCTAGATGCGCCAAACAACCACCATCGCGCCCCCATCAGGCAGCCTGAAAGCCAGCCAAGCCAAACTAAAACACACAGCCCAACCATCTTTTTCAGGCTGCCTTTTCCCGCGCTAAGGCAGCCTGAAACCGCCCCGCAAAATGCTATAATCCGCGCTCGTTATTTTCCCTATTCTCCGCGCCATGACTTCTTTTGCCGACCAACTCGCCGCAGGCATCGCCCAAATGCGGCTAGACATCGCCCCCGCGCAGCAGCAAAAGCTGCTTGCCTATCTTGCCCTGCTGCAAAAATGGAACAAAACCTACAATCTCACCGCCCTGCGCGACCCCGCGCAAATGGTCAGCCACCATCTGCTGGACAGCTTAACGCTGCTGCCCTATCTGGCGCAGGCGCAAAGCATGATAGACGTGGGCAGCGGCGGCGGTATGCCTGCCATTCCCGCCGCCATTTGCCGCCCCGATTTGCGGATAACTCTGGTGGATGCCAACAGCAAAAAAACCAGCTTTCTGCGCCAAGCCGCGATTGAACTGGGTTTGGGCAACATCGCCGTCAGCAGTAGCCGCGTGGAAGAATTAAGCGACCAGCGCGCCGACATCGTTACCAGCCGCGCCTTTGCCGAACTGGCGGATTTTGTGCAGCTCACCCGCCATCTGTTGGGCGACAACGGGCATTGGGCAGCGATGAAAGGCGTGTACCCCGCCGAAGAGATTTTCAGGCTGCCGCCCAACATCCAAGCCTATCAAATAGACAAAATCCACGTCCCCACACTCAACGCCGAACGCCACATCGTTCTACTGCGCCCCACACAAGGAAACCAACCATGAGCGCAAACATCATCGCCATCGCCAACCAAAAAGGCGGCGTGGGCAAAACCACCACCGCCGTCAATCTCGCCGCTTCGCTGGCACACCGAAAACAGCGCGTGCTGCTGATTGATTTAGACCCGCAAGGCAACGCCACCACAGGCAGCGGCGTGGACAAAACCGCGCTGGAACAAGGCGTGTACCACGTTTTGCTGGGCGAAGCCGACATCGCCAGCGCAAAAATGCGCAGCCAAGCGGGCGGCTACGATTTACTCGCCGCCAACCGCGAGCTAGCGGGCGCAGAAATAGAACTGGTGCAAGAAATCGCCCGCGAAATGCGCCTGAAAAACGCGCTCGCCCTTGTTACCGATGATTACGACTACATCCTGATTGACTGCCCGCCCACGCTCACCCTGCTCACGCTCAACGGGCTGGTTCCCGCCGATGGCGTGCTCGTGCCGATGGTGTGCGAATACTACGCGCTCGAAGGCATCAGCGACTTGGTTGCCACCGTGCGCAAAATCCGCACCGCCATCAACCCCAAGCTCGGCATATTCGGCATCGTGCGCACGCTGTACAACAACCAAAACCGCCTTGCCCAAGACGTGAGCGCGCAACTGCAAGAACACTTTGGCGCGCAACTGTTTGCCACCACCATCCCGCGCAACGTGCGCCTAGCCGAAGCCCCCAGCCACGGCTTGCCCGCCCTTGCCTACGATGCCAAAGCCAAAGGCACGCTGGCTTATTTGGAACTGGCGGATGAAGTGTTGGCAAGGAAGTAAGCCCGCGTGGCCTTGCGCTAAGATTGCGCCCAAATTGCCACAAGGCAGCCTACGAAGCGAGGCGGAGTTGCGGAGCTAAAACCATCTCCTTTTGCTGATTGACCCATTTTCAGGCTGCCTATTGAATAGCGACAATAGGCAGCCTGAAACCCATCTAAACAACATCAAGCCCAACTACCCCACCAAACTCTGCGCCACAAACTCCGCCTGTTTCGCCGCTGCTTTGCCGCTGTCCAACGCTTCTTGCGCCCGCTCTATGCCTTCTGCCAAGCTCGCTGCCACGTTGCCCGCATACAAACACGCCGCCGCGTTCAGCAGCACAATATCCCGCGCCGCGCCATGCGCTTCGCCGCGCAACACCGCGTTCATCATCGCCAGCGATTGAGCCGCGTTGTCCACTTTCAGGCTGCCTAAATCGGGATAAACAGGCAAGCCAAATTCTTCGGGGTGGATGTCGTATTCGCGCACCACACCGTCTTTGAGCTCGGCAATGCGGGTGCAGCCTGAAACCGTGATTTCATCCAAACCATCGCTGCCGTGTACCACCAAAGCGTGCTGCGAGCCAAGCTGTTGAAACACGCGCGACAAAATGCCGCACAAATCAATGTGAAACACGCCAATCAGCTGATTGACCGCGCCTGCGGGGTTGGTAAGCGGGCCCAAAATATTGAAAATGGTGCGAAAACCCAACGCCTTGCGCACAGGCGCAACATAGCGCATCGCCGAATGATGGTTGGGCGCAAACATAAAGCCAATGCCGCATTGCGCGATGGATTGCGCCACTTGCTCGGGCGATTGCTGCAAATTCATGCCCATCGCTTCCAGCACATCCGCCGCGCCGCTGGATGATGACACCGAACGGTTGCCGTGCTTCGCCACTTTCGCGCCCGCCGCTGCGGCGACAAACATCGCGGTGGTGGAAATGTTAAACGTTTTCGCGCCATCGCCGCCTGTGCCCACAATGTCCACCAATTCGTTGGCATACGGCGTGTTCACTTTGGTGGCAAATTCGTGCATCACGCGGGCGGCGGCGGCGATTTCCGACACGGTTTCCACCTTAATCCGCAGCCCCGTCAAAATGGCGGCAATCTGCTCGGGCAACACTTCGCCGCGCATGATTTGGCGCATCAAATCGGTCATCTCGTCATAAAACAATTCGTTGTTGTCAATCAATCGCGCAAGGGCTTGTTGGGGGGTAATCATGCTTTTTCCTTTGTTATAACCTGTATTCACTATTTGCATAGGCATCTTTTATGCCCTAAAAACGTGGCTACTGCGTTAAAAATGCTCGCAAGGTGCCCAACCTTGCTGCGCTTTTTGCCTTGTATCCACGCTTTTATGTCATCAAATCTACCTATGCAAATAGTGAACACAGGTTCCTAATTAACCAATTAAGGCAGCCTGAAAATAGATTACATCCATTGCCGCGCCTGTTTAGGCGGGTTTCAGGCTGCCAATACGCATCCATTTTAACAAAATTTAACGCCCCTGCGTGTGCTATACTGCGCGCCATTTTTCAGCCCCATTCACACCATCCACGCCATGACCCATCCCACCCCAGATTTAGAACTAGACGAAGACACCGATTTTGCCGCCGAAGCCCCCATCGCCGAGCCGCTGCGCCTAACCGTTCCACTGGATTTAGCAGGGCTGCGCCTTGATGCCGCGCTGGCGAAAATGCTGCCCGATTATTCGCGCAACCGCATCGCCAGTTGGATAAAAGACGGCGAAGTACGCTGCAACGAGCAAATCGCCTTGCCCAAAACCAAGCTCATCGGCGGCGAACATTTGCAGGTAAACATCCAGCCCAGCCAAGAAACCCAAGCCTACACGCCCGAAGCCATGCCGCTGGATATTGTGTTTGAAGACGGCAGCGTGCTGGTGCTCAACAAACCTGCCGGCTTGGTGGTGCATCCTGCGGCGGGCAACTGGACAGGTACGCTGCTCAACGGCTTGCTTGCCCATGCGCCCGAGTTGTCGCAAGTGCCGCGCGCGGGCATTGTGCATCGCTTGGATAAAGACACCAGCGGCTTGATGGTGGTTGCCAAAACGCTGCCCGCGCAAAACCATTTGGTGCAGCAATTGCAAAGCCGCAGCGTGAAGCGCATTTATCGCGCCATTGCCGATGGCATCGTGCCGTTTGATGGCAAAATTGAAACCCAAATCGGGCGCGACCCGCATAATCGCCTGAAAATGGCGGTGGTGAAATTTGGCGGCAAAGAAGCGATTACCCACGTTAAGGTTTTGGAACGTTATCAAGCGCATAGTTATATAGAGTGCAGCCTAGAAACGGGGCGCACCCACCAAATCCGCGTGCATCTGCGCGAAGCCCGCCACCCGCTTGCAGGCGACCCTGTGTACGGCAATCCGCGCCATCCTTGCTCGCCCGAAGTGAAAGCCGAAGTCAAAGCCCTTGCCCGCCAAGCCTTGCACGCCTATCGCTTAACGTTTGTTCACCCGCAATCGGGCGAAACGCTGTCGTTTGAAGCACCAATGCCTGCGGATATGTATCACTTGCTGTCCGTGCTGCGCTTGGAAAGCGGCTTGGATTCCACGCTCAGCCGCGAGCAAGCATGGGCAGACAAATTTGCCAGCGAAGAGGACGATGATGATTGGAACGAAGACGATTACGATGTGGATGTGATTTATGCGCGGGATTAGGCAGCCTGAAAACCAATATCCAATATAGAGTGGCAACAGCTTGTCGCCAAATCATGCGCGGCTGTTAGCAAATATCGGCTGATGGGTTGGCAACGATTTCAGGCTGCCTTAACCCATTTTCACCATAGCGTAAACAGCCGTTCCAACACAACAATTAGGCAGCCTGAAAACGGAAAATAGAACAATTCAAGAAATGCCCAACGTAGGGCGTGTGGCTTTGCCACGCACCGTTTAGCAACGTTGAATAGTATGCAACAGAGCCCATCCCACTCGTTTTAACCAACCACAATTAGGCAGCCTGAAAACAAAAACCATCCCCCCCCTTTTTTTCAGGCTGCCCCACCCCAATCCACAAACCGCATCACCCCCAAAAAAACCATGCCCATCCTAGCCATAGACACCAGCACCGCCTACCTTTCTCTCGCCCTGCACGCCCACGGCGAAACCCAGCTCTACCACACCGAAGCAGGCAACCACCAATCCCAACACATCCTGCCGCAAATCCAAGCCCTGCTTGCCCAAGCCCAAATTCAGGCTGCCGACCTATCCGCCATCGTCTATGCCCAAGGCGCAGGCGCGTTCACAGGGCTGCGCATCGGCATCGGCATCGCCCAAGGCATCGCCACCGCCTACCGCACCCCGCTCATCGGCATCCCCTGCCAAGATGCCGTCGCCTACCAAATCCCCAACCATCCCTGCGTACTCGCCGCCACCGATGCCCGCATGGGCGAAGTGTTCTACGCCTTTTTCAACACCCAAACCCACCAACGATTAAGCGACTACCAAGTCGCCAAGCCCAGCGATATAAGGCAGCCTGAAAACATCCCCGCCAGCCAAATCATCGGCATCGGCAACGCCTACGCCCTGCCACATCCGCCCGCCTTTGCAGGCACCGCCCAAATGCCCACCGCCGCCGACTATCTCGCCCTAGCGCAAACACAACGCTACCCCGCCACCGCCCCCGAGCACGCCGAGCTGTTATACGTCCGCAACAAAATCGCCCTAACCGCCGCCGAGCAACTCGCCCGCAAGCAAAGCCCACAATAGGCAGCCTGAAAATGAAACTCAACCATCCCCAAGGCAAAGCCGCCGAAGACCAAGCCCTAGCCTATTTGCAACAACAAGGCTGCCAACTCATCGCCCGCAACTGGCATTGCCCACACGGCGAAATAGACCTGATTATGCTTTCAGGCTGCTTACTCTTGTTTATTGAAGTAAAATACCGCAAAAACAACCGCTACGGCGGCGCCGCATACAGCATCACCCCCAGCAAACTGCGCAAACTGCAAGCCACCGCCGAGCTTTATCTACAACAACACCCCCACCACGGCGCGTGCCGCCTAGATGCCCTGCTCATCGAAGGCAAGCAACCGCCCCAATGGATACAAAACATCACCGCCTAACCCAACAGGAGAACCCCATGACCGCCCTAACCCAACGCGTTACCGACCATTTCGCCCAAAGCATCCAAGCCAAACAACAAGCCGCCCAAGTGCTCGCCGAACCCACCGCCCAAGCCGCCGAACTGCTTTTTAACACCCTTGCCAACGACGGCAAATTTCTTATCTGCGGCAACGGCGGTTCCGCAGCCGATGCCCAACACTTCGCCGCCGAAATGACAGGGCGCTTTGAAAAAGAACGCATGGAACTTGCCGCCATCGCCCTCACCACCGACACCTCCGCGCTCACCGCCATCGGCAACGACTACGGCTTTGACCACATATTCAGCAAACAAGTGCGCGCACTCGGGCGCACAGGCGACGTACTCGTCGGCATCTCCACATCAGGCAACTCGGGCAACGTTATAGAAGCCATCAAAGCCGCTCACGAAAACGGCATGCACGTCATCGCGCTCACAGGACGCGACGGCGGCAAAATCGCCCAAATGCTGCAAGATGGCGACGTATTGCTCAACGTCCCCCACCCGCGCACCGCCCGCATCCAAGAAATCCACATCCTGCTTATCCACGCCATCTGCGACTGCATAGACACCATGCTCACAGAAGGCATCGCCTAAACCCAAAGGCAGCCTGAAACCCAATCCAACAGACATCAAAACCATACCACCCAACTTTCAGGCTGAAACCTTTGCAAAACTTGTAACCGATGGAGCGTCGGCGGCTCGCCGACATTTTGAAAAATCAGTAATGCTATGTTTTAATAAGTGTTGGCAACGAGCCGTCGCCGCTCCATTTTAGGTTTCAGGCTGTTGTTGGGGGTTTTGCAAAGGTTTCAGGCTGCATATCCACCCCATTGTTACGCATCATCAACCATTTACGCTATAATCCGCCCCCGCATAGGCAGCCTGAAACCCAATCTACATACAGGAGCCCCCCCATGAACCCAACCAAACAACTCATCATCGCCAGTCTCATCGCCAGCACACTCAGCGGCTGCGCCACAGCCATCATAGGCGGCGCAGCAGCAGGCGCAAATTCCGTTGCCAACCGCCGCACCATCGGCACCCAATTTGACGACGAAACCACCGAAATGCACATCCGCACCAACGCCTACGCCCTGATTAAACAAAACAACGCCAACAGCACCGCCACCCTATCCGTGATTAGCTACAACCGCAAAGTGCTGCTGCTTGGGCAAGTCCCCAGCGAAACCGACAAACAACTCGCCGAGCAAGCCGCCCGCAACGAACCCCAAGTGCAAAACGTTTACAACTATATCAACGTATCCAGCGAACCGCGCACCATCGCCAACATCAACTACGACACATGGCTCACTTCCAAGCTGCGCAGCAAACTGCTCACGCTTACCACCGCAGGCGTGTACCCAGGGCACGTTAAAGTCGTCTCCTTCAACAGCGTCGTGTACGTTTTCGGCTTGCTTACCCCCGAACAACAAACCCTAGTCAGCAACACCGTTAGCAGCGTATCAGGCGTGCAACAAGTCGTAACGCTTTACGAAACCTACACCCCCGCCAGCGTACAATCCACGCCCGCGCAATAATCAACCCACAGGCAGCTTTCAGGCTGCCTAAAACACGGAAACACCATGTTCACAAGCAACAAAAACAAAGGAAAAATCACCTTCGGCAACATCATGCTCACCCTATTGGTACTCGGCTTATTTGTCGTCATCGGGCTTATCGGCACGCTATACGTTACCCTTACCAAAACCCCCGAGCAAACCGCCGCCAACTACAAACGCGAACAAGAAAGTCAAGCCCAAATAGAATGCTGGTCGCCCACCAACAAATCAGGGCGCGACTGCGGCGCAAGCACCCCCGCCCAAGCCAATAACCTAACCCCACAACAAAAAAGCGCGGCTTCCGCCGTTGCCTACCAAATTGAAGCGCAAAACCAAGCCGCATCCGAAGCAGGACTTGCCGATGGCGACGCACTCACACGCGGCGACGCGCCGAAAAAACCCAAAAAACTCACGCCCAAAACCGCCGAGCGCGAGCTTATCCCCCAAAACAACAGCGATGAAGGCATGCCGCTGGTTGCCCAAGAAGAACGGCAAACCCGCCCCGCTGCCAACGAGCTGCCCCGCCCTGCCAAAAAACCACGCACTACCGACCTAGACACCACAGGCGAGCGCGCGCTTACCCCTGCCCCCCGCCCCGCCAAGCGCGACAACTCCGATGCCACCAACGCCCTGTTTGATTAGGCAAGCAATTTCGCTTGACGCAATCGCGCCGCATCCCTATAATACGCGTTTTTCGGGTCGTTAGCTCAGCCGGTAGAGCAGCGGACTTTTAATCCGTTGGTCGAGCGTTCGAATCGCTCACGACCCATACTCCTTTTTCTAGCCTAAACAATTGTTTAGGCTTTTTTTTCTGGTTTCGTGATTGGGCTCGTGTGTCCAATTTGTGTCTTTTCCAAAAGAAAAACCGTCCAAAATGGCAGCGTGTTGTTGCAAATGTTCAGGCGACAGATGGGCATATTTCTGCACCATTTTGATGCTCTCACGACCCATCAAGCCAAGTTTTTCGGAACTTGGCTTTTTGTTTCGCCGCTGATTTTCAGACTGCCTGATGCACCAAGGCAGCCTGAAAATCCATTCCACAAACTTGCCATCTTTCCCCCATTTCCACCGCCAAAATAGCACAAAATGGCAAATTCGCTTTTTCAGGCTGCCTTATCCATTTTCATTTATCTTTTGGGGCTGTCCTAGATAACTCAGGAAATTCACATTAAGTTAGAATTTCCCC
>NZ_JAUMZV010000044.1 GCF_030527935.1 Kingella sp. (in: b-proteobacteria) | reverse complement strand
CAGCCTCCATTTTGTTACTTAGAAGAAAAGTCCTCCAAAATAGCCTCCATTTTGTCCTATATGCCTAGTTTCGGTAATCTCTTGGGCAGAAGCAGTCAGGTTGTTGCTGACTAAGACCAATGGTTCTTTGCCTTCGCGTTTAACGGTAATACGGTGTAGGGTTTTGTTGTGGTAATGGTTGGGGCGGGTGCTGTTTTTCTTGTGTTTGAAGTTGCAGTCCTGATGTTTTTGAGTTGGCGCTTTGGGTTTTATCCGTGAAAACGTTGGGCTGCAACCTTTTTGTTTGGGTGGGGGATTTTTATTCCGGACAGTAGTGCGCCTGCGCGGGAATGACGGCATTTCTTGTGTTTCAGGCTGCTGTTGGGGGTTGCAAAGGTTTTCGCGTGAGTAGGGTATGACTTTGCCACACACCATTTAAGCATTGCCAAACGGTGCGTGAGCAAGCTCACACACCCTACACACCACTCGCCACAAATTTTCAGGCTGCCTAACCCTTGCTAGGCAGCCTGAAAACCATTCACGCTTTTTTCACAAATTCTGATTTCAAATTCATTGGCGTGCCGTCAATTTTGCAACCAATGTTGTGGTCACCATCTTGCAAGCGAATGCTTTTGACTTTGGTGCCTTGTTTGATGACTTGGCTGCTGCCTTTCACTTTCAAATCTTTAATCAGCACCACGCTGTCGCCGTCTTGCAATACTGCGCCGTGGGCATCTTTTACGATGGCGCTTTCATCGGCATCGGCGGCGGTTTCGCCTTCTTGCCATTCGTGGGCGCATTCGGGGCAAACGAACTGGCTGCCATCGTGGTAGGTTAAATTTGAAGTGCATTGCGGGCAGGCGGGGTAGGTCATGCGTAGTCCTTAATAATTAGTGGTGCGTTGAAATTCGGCGGCTTTGGCGCGCAGTTCGCGCAGGGCTTCGGGGTTGCCGCACAATTTGTCTTTTTTGAAGCCTGATACTTGTCCTGTGGAATGGGAAACTTCTATGCGGTAATAGGTGCAGCCGCTCAAAATATTGACATCCCAGTTGAACCAGTCTTTGTCGGTGGAAACGACTCTGCCGCCGTGGGAAATGCGTTTTGCCATGCGGATGGCGTGTTGTTCGTCGTCGGTCGCGATGCGTTGAGTTTCGGCTTGGGCGGCTAGGCTGCTGGCGAGCAAGAGTGCGGTGGCAAGCAATTTGAATTGGGGTTTCATCGTGCGTCCTTTGCGGGGTGTTGGGAAAGTGGAGAATATAACGAGACGGGCGCGGGTTGGCAAATGGGCAGCCTGAAAATGGGGCGGGATGTTGCAAAATGGGTTGTGTGTGGATGCGTTTCAGGCTGCCTTGGCAAAATCTGAAACGCTACAAGAAATAGTAAATTCTCCGTCATTCCCGCGCAGGCGGGAATCTTGGTTAAATTTATGCAATATATTGTTTTTGTATACATTTATGAATGCTTGGCAAGATTCCCGCCTACGCGGGAATGACGGCATTTCTTAGAACTTGTATTCACTATTTCCATAGGTAGATTTTATGGCATAAAAGCGTGGATACAAGGCAAAAAGCACAGCAAGGTTGGACACCTTGCGAGCATTTTTAACGCAGTAGCCGCGTTTTTAGGGCATAAAAGATACCTATGGAAATAGTGAATACAGGTTCTTAATTTTTCAGGCTGCCTTGGCAGCATCGCGTAGCATCATAGGCAGTCTGAAAACGGTTTAATCAACATCAAGGAAACGCCACCAGCGCGTAAGCCGAATGGTTGTGGATGGATTCAAAGTTTTCGCTTTCCACGGTAAACGCGGCGATGCGCGGGTCTTGTTTGAGCACGGTGGCTATGTCGCGCACCATGTCTTCCACAAATTTGGGGTTTTCGTAGGCGTGTTCGGTTACATATTTTTCATCGGGGCGTTTGAGCAAGCCGTAGAGTTGGCAGGATGCTTGGCTTTCCACCCAGTCTATCGCTTCTTCTATGGCGATTTCTTCGCGGCAATGCAGCGTGAGCGTAACGTGGGAGCGTTGGTTGTGCGCGCCGTAGTCGGAGATTTCTTTGGAGCAGGGGCATAGGCTGGTTACGGGGATGATGATTTTCAGGCTGCCTAAAAAGGCGTGGTCGCGCATTTCGCCGATTAGGGTTACATCGTAATCCAGCAGCGATAGGCAGCCTGAAACGGGGGCGGCTTTTGGGCGGAAAAAGGGAAAGGCGATGCTGATTTTGCCTGCGCTGGCTTCTAGCTTTGCCAGCATATTGCGGGTCAGAGCTTCGAGCGTGGCGAAATTGAACGCGGCACGGTGTTCTTCCATCAGGGCAACAAAGCGCGACATATGCGTGCCTTTTTGCTCGGCGGGTAGCGAGACGGTCATGCTGATGCGGGCAACGGTGGCTTGTTCGCCTGATGGGCTGTGGATGCGGATGGGGAAGCGTAGGTCTTTGATGCCAACTTGGTTGATGGGGATGTTGCGCACATCGGGCGTGCTTTGCACATCGGGCATGGGGGTCATTGAGTTATCCTTGATGGGGTCGGAATGAGAATAATGGAGTAACAATAATCGGCAGCCTGAAAATGTAAATTCGCGCACGGTATTTCATTTGAAGTGCATTTGCCTATCATTTTAGCTTCGCAACTCCGCTTCGCTACGCAGGCTGCCTAAAAGCGGCGCAAGTATATCACTATGTCTTGTTTTGAAATACAATCGCCACCTTTGATTTTCCCTTTTTCGGCAGCCTGAAAAACACTACAAACCCGTTTTAAGGCAGCCTGAAACCATCATCCATCCACAAAGGAGTCGCCATGAAATTCGCCACCCAAACCATCCATTCCGCCTACAATCCCGATGAACACAACCGCGCCCTGATGCCGCCGTTGTACCAAAACAGCATGTTCGCCATGCACGAATTGGGCGAAAACATCCCCTTTCGCTATTCGCGCCTAGCCAACCCCACACGCAAAATTTTGGAAGACACCGTTGCCGCGCTGGAACACGGCACGCACGGCTTTGCCTTTGGCAGCGGCATGGCAGCGATAGACTGCATATTCCGCACCTTCTTGCAACAGGGCGACACCATCGTAGCCGTGTCCGACATCTACGGCGGCAGCTACGACTTGCTCACCAACGTGTACGCCAAATGGGGTGTGAACGTCATCTTTGCCGATTTAACGCAGCCTGAAAACCTAGACCGCATCCTTGCCGAGCATCAAGTCAAACTGCTGTGGCTAGAAACCCCATCCAACCCGCTGCTGCGCTTGGTGGACGTTGAACTGCTGGCGCAAAAAGCCAAAGCCCACGGCGCAATCGTTGGCATAGACAACACCTTCGCCACGCCCTATTGCCAAACCCCGCTGGATTTAGGCTGCGACATCGTGTTCCACTCCGCCACCAAATACCTATGCGGGCATTCTGACGTGTTGATGGGCATCGCCGTTGTCAAAGACAGCAAACTCGCCCAACCGCTGCACACCATGATGGTGGAAACAGGCGGCATCGCAGGGCCGATGGACTGCTGGCTGGTGTTGCGCGGCATCAAAACGCTTGCCGTGCGCATGAAACAGCACTTGGAAAACGCCCACATCATCGCCGAAAAACTATGCCTCCACCCCGCCGTAGAAAAAGTGTTCTACCCCGCGCTGCCCAGCCACGAACACCACGAACTCGCCAAACGCCAAATGCGCGGCTTCGGCGGCGTGGTAACCATTTACCTGAAAAACGACACACGAGAAGCCGTGAACCAATTTATCGCCCACAGCAAACTGTTCACGCTCGCATCCAGCCTAGGCGGCGTGGAATGCTTGGTAAACCATTGCTACTCGCAATCGCACAGTGGCATGGCGCACGAAGTCAAAATTGGGCTAGGCATCAGAATCGGGCTGCTGCGCCTATCCATCGGCATTGAAGACGTGGACGATATTTACGCCGATTTAGACCAAGCGTTGAATGCCACATTGTAAGAACCTGTATTCACTATTTTCATAGGCAGATTTGATGGCATAAAAGCACGGATACAAGGCAAAAAGCACAGCAAGGTTGGACACCTTGCGAGCATTTTTAACGTGGTAGCCGCGTTTTTAGGGCATTAAAGATGCCTGAAAATAGTGAATACAGGTTCTAAGCAGGGGTAAAACAGAGCATAGGCAGCCTGAAAAGCAGAAATTGGTTTTCAGGCTGCCTAATCACTCCCCCAATCCCACCGCAAAACTATGCGATAATCGCTCCATCAACCCATTTTCAGGCTGCCTTATCATAAAAACAAAAGGCAGCCTGAAATCATTGCTTAACCAAGCCAACAAGGACACCCCATGCTTATCCACCCCCAATTCAACCCCATCGCCCTGCAACTTGGGCCGCTCGCTATCCGCTGGTATGCCCTGAGCTACATCGTTGCCTTTGCGCTGTTTATGTGGCTCGGGCGGCGGCGCATCAAGCAAGGCAACACCGCGTTCACCAACGAAATGCTAGACGACTTGCTTACCTACGGCGTGCTGGGCGTGATATTGGGCGGGCGCATCGGCTATATTTTGTTTTACAACTTGGGCGAATACATCGCCCATCCGCTCAATATGCTCAAAGTGTGGGAAGGCGGGATGTCGTTTCACGGCGGCTTTTTGGGCGTGCTGGCTGCCATGTTTTTATTTGCCAAACGGCGCGGTTTGCGCTTTTGGCAAGTGATGGATTTTGTTGCGCCGCTGGTGCCGCTTGGCTTGGCTTCGGGGCGCATCGGCAACTTTATCAACGGCGAGCTTTGGGGGCGCGTAACCAGCCCCAGCAACTTTTGGGCGATGGGCTTTCCGCAAGCTGCCGAAGCCGACCGCGCCCTTGCCGCGCAAAACCCGCAATACGCCGAATGGCTGCTGCAATGGGGCAGCCTGCCGCGCCATCCATCGCAGCTTTACCAGTTTGCGCTGGAAGGCATCGCGCTGTTTGTGATGGTGTGGCTGTTTTCCAAGAAAACACGCCCCGAAGGGCAAGTGGCAATGGTGTTTTTGGGCGGCTACGGCTTGTTCCGCTTTATCGCCGAATACGCGCGCCAGCCCGATGCCCAGCTTGGTTTGCTCACGGGCGGGATGTCTATGGGGCAATGGCTCAGCTTGCCGATGCTGGTGTTGGGCATTATTGGCTTTGTGTATTTTGGCAAACGCCAGCCTAATCATCCCAATCAAACAGGCGCAGCATAAGCGCATATTCACAATAGGCAGCCTGAAACCCCACTTTCAGGCTGCCTAAATCTAACGGAATAATCCCCATGAACACCCTACTCGTCCGCCTATCCAGCATGGGCGACCTAATCCACACCCTGCCCGCCATCACCGACCTAGCCCGCCACCGCCCCGATGTGCAATTAGACTGGCTGTGCGAAGCCGCCTTTGCCGACATCGCCCGCCTGCACCCCTTTGTCCACCGCGTGCACGAAATGCGCTGGCGACACTGGCGCAAACACCTGTTTCAGGCTGCCACCTGCCAACAAATCCGCAGCCTACAACGCACGCTCAAAGCCACCCACTACGAGCGCGTGCTAGACAGCCAAGGGCTGATTAAATCAGCCCTATTCTCCCACTTCGCCACCGCCCCCGTGCACGGGCTAGACAAACACAGCGCACGCGAACCCCTAGCCGCCCTGTTCTACCAACACCGCTATCCCGTCGCCAAAGACCAATCCGCCGTAGAACGCAACCGCCGACTGTTCGCCCAAACCTTCGGCTACGCTCCCCAAGGCGCGCCCGACTTCGGCATCGTAATCCCCGCCAGCGTTGCAGGCAGCCTGAAACTGCCTGACCGCTACCACGTCGCCCTACACGCCACCAGCCGCGACAGCAAACTCTGGGCAAGCGAAAACTGGCACGCCCTGCTCACCCAACTGCACGCCACTGACCACCTGCCTGTGCTGCTGCCGTGGGGCAACGACACCGAACACGCCCGCGCCCAAGCCATCGCCGCCCAGCTCCCTTTCGCCCAAGCCTGCCCCCCGCTCACTCTGCTGCAAGCCGCCCACCTGCTCGCCCGCGCCCGCGCCATCATCGGCGTGGACACAGGGCTGCTGCACCTTGCCAACGCCACCAACCGCCCCACCATCGGCATCTACACCGACAGCAACCCCGCCAAAACAGGCGTGCAAGAAAGCCCGTGGGCAACCAACCTTGGCAACATCGGGCAACCGCCCAGCGTGAGCGAAGTGTTCAGCGCCGTGCAACGCTGTTTGCAGAATAAAGATTTGGCGGAATGAAAAAGCAGCCTGAAAACCATTGCGAGTAGGTCGGGCATTGATGCCCGACACAGCACGCCAAAAAATGCAAAATAAAACAATAGATTGTCAATAGATTGTCGGGCATGAATGCCCGACCTACTTTGCAAAGGTTTCAAGCTGCCTTTGCCGCGCTAATCCAGCCAGCGAAATGCGCGTTTCAATTCTGCCACCACGTTGCTTTCGTAGCACCGCCCGTGGGCGAGAATGACTTTTTCAGGCTGCCATGCCAGCATTTGCGCCAAGCACGCGCGGGCGGCAGCTTTGTCTTTAAAGGTGGCGCGCCAGTCGGCGGGGGCTTTGCCGTCGGGGTCGGCGATGCCTGCGAGCTTCATTATCCGCGCCCAAAAGCGGCTGTGGAATTGGTCGGTTTCAAAGTTTTCAATCAAATCGGTGAGTATCAGCGTGCGGCTGGCGTGGTGGAAAAACACGGTTTCGGTCATCACGCGGCTGCCGGCAAACGGCATTTGCGCCAAATCGTGCGCCCATGCACTCGGCGCATCGTCGCCCAAATCGGCGGTAAACGACACGGCGATGCCCTGCTTGGCGGCTCGTTCACGCACGCCCGCGCTTGCCCATGCGCTTGCCTGCGGGTAATGCGCCTGCCACGCGGCGATGTGGGCGTAGTGGATTTTGTTGGGCGACACCAGATGGCGCACTTCGCCCAGCGCGTTGGTTTGCGCCAACAGCTTAGGCGTGGGGGCGATGGGTGAATGACACCACAAGCCGCCGTCTGATAGCCGCACGATGGTCATGCGCGTGCTGAACGGGATTTTGATGCCGAGCGGGAAAGCCATGCGGATTTCACCGCCGTCGGCAATCCAGATGTTTTTGCCGATGGGTTTGAGCAGATGCAGCGGGTGGTAAAGATAGGTGGCGGGCATGGGGGGCTCCTTGTGAATGGGGTTTCAGGCTGCCTTGGGTTTATGGCGCAAAATCGCCGTGCGCTGTTTTGTTGCCGTGGGCATCGTATTGCTCCCAGCGCGTTGCTTGCCCGCGCTCGTAATAAATACGGCTGCGCAATGCGCCATCAGGCGCGTAGCCTTGCGACCAGCCGTGCACTTGCCCGTTGGCAATGGGCGTATGCGATTGCAATCTGCCGTTGGGGTAGTACACATCCACCGCGTCCACAAACCGTCCTGCCTGCACGCGGCTTTTTAGCGTTAAGCCTGTTTGCGAGTGGGTGGTGGCATACGCGCCATCGGGTGTGCCTGCGGGGGCGAATGTGCTGGGCGCAGCGGGGTGCGGCAGCTTGGAGTGGCGGTTGGCAAGATGCACGCCGTCAAACGGCTCGCCGCCCAATGCTTCGAATAGATTAACCGCGCTTTGCTGCACGGCTTGGCAGCCTGAAAGCAGGCATAGCGCGGTGATGATAGAAAAGGCTTGCTGAATGGCGTACATGGCTTGTTTCAAAAAAACAAAACGGCATTATAAGGCAGCCTGAAAATATTTTACTGAACCGCGCTTCGTTCGTTTTCAGGCTGCCTATCCACCCCGCAAAGGAATCCCCATCATGCTAAAACAATGTCAACCAATGGTTCAAAAACCGCACCCTGCCCCACTACTTCCCGCGCAACCGTTTTGCCCAGCTCAATTTAACCACCCTGCTGCGCGATGCCCAATTTGAAACCGCCGATGAGCACGGCGAAACGCCGCTGGATGCAAAGGCAGCCTGAAACACGAAACAGATAAGCCATCGCCCGCACGCTGCTGACACATTCTGACACCCGCTCCGTGTATCATCACGTTTTTCCCCCAACCCAAGAAAGGCAACACCATGAAAAACCTTACCCTTTACACCGTCCCCAAATCGCGCGGCATCAGCGTGGTCTGGATGCTCAAAGAATGCGGCGCGGCGTTTGACACCGTGCTGCTTTCCTTCGGCGACACCATCAAATCCGCCGACTATCTTGCCATCAACCCGATGGGCAAAGTGCCCGCGCTCAAAGCAGACGACACCGTCATCACCGAAGCCGCCGCCATCGTTACCTTTCTTGCCGAGCAGTTTCCCGAACGCAAGCTGATTCCCGCCGCCGATAGCCTAGCGCGGGGCGAATACTACCGCTGGCTCTGCTTTGCCATCAATTTGGAATACGCCGCGTTTGACCGTCTCTTCCAAGTCCCCAGCGATGAACAACGGCGCACAAGCATCGGCTACGGCGATTTGGACACCGCCTTCGGCGCATTGCGCGAACATCTGGCGCAGCATGAATTTATCGTTGGCAACCAATTTTCCGCGCTGGACATCTACTACACCATGCTGCTGACGCAGTTTACCCGCATGAAGCCCGTGGCAGGCATCGCCTGCGACGTGTTTGATGCCTACATCGCCCGCCACACCGCCCGAACCGCCTTTGGCGAAACGATGGCTTGGGTGGAAAAGGAAATGGCGAAGCAGGGATAAGGCGGTAAGATAGGATAGAAAATAGGCAGCCTGAAAAGCGAAATTTGGCTTTTCAGGCTGCCTAATTGCACAGTTCGCAGGATGGGCAACTCATTGCCCACCATCGCCGTTATGGCTCACTCAACATATTTTCAGGCTGCCTAATTGTGCAAACAACGGCAGCCTGAAAAATCAAATAAGCCATCAAACCACAACGCATCGCCCCATCCCCCATTCAACCAAAATCTTTCGCCAGCGCACGGCTTGCCAGCAAGCCGTAGGGAGCGCGGATTAGCTTTTCAGGCTACCCATCATTTGTGCCCGCGTTCACGCGCCACATATCTTTTCAGGCTGCCTTTGCACGCGGGGCAATCGTATAATTGGCAATGTTTTCATACAAATCACCGCACAGATTGCTTACCACAGTAAGGTAGCCTGAAACCCAATCCAACGCAAAAAAGGAAACCATATGAAATCGTTGAAAACCGCCATTCTCGCCGTTTCTCTAATACTCGCCACCGCCGTCCACGCCGAAGGCAATCCCTACCGCCAAAGCTACGGCACATGGGAAGCCATTTCCCCCGATGGCGCAGAACGCTTCGTTATCGGCAAACACGGCTTTGAAAAATTTGCCCACGTCGCGCCCAACTGCCGCAACAAGAAAAACGGTTATTTGCACCAAGCCGACTGGATAAGCGGCAAAGCACTCGCGCAAGACATTCGCGAGAGCATGGAAGACGATGCAGAAAACGAAGCCTACGCCCGCCCCTTGCGCAATATTTTGAAAAAAATCAGCCCCAGCAAAAAATACCTGCAAATTGGTTTATCGTTAAGCTGTGCGGATGGCTATACGGCATTTATCCAAATCACGCCAAACGAAGCATTGAAACTGGAAGCCGCGCCCGATGGTTTTTACACCCCCGTGCGGCGCGTGAAATAACGCCATGCCAATGCAAAGGCAGCCTGAAAACGCGTGGTGTATCGTTTCAGGCCGCCTTTCTGTTTCGGCAAGATAGAGCTACAAACGGTTGAACTACGGCGGGGTGCAGGGGCTTGCCCCTGCTCGTGGTAGGCGGCGAAACGCCTGCGCTGGCAAAAAATAATCCAAGCGCAAAGGCAGCCTGAAATGCCCTGCACCATTTTCAGGCTGCCTTTGCCCCATAGTGCAACGTATAATCGCATCGCTTGCATTCAAGCCCCAACACAAGCTGTCCGCCCCAAAGGCAGCCTGAAATATCCCCAACCAACCCACCCCACACCAAAGCAGCCTGAAAATGCCCAACCCCCCGCTTACCGAATTTAGCTTTATCCGCCGCCATCTCGCCATCCCCCAGCCGCACGACCCCGACTTGCTGCTCGGCATTGGCGACGATGCCGCCATCATCCGCCCCCGAGCGGGCTTTGACCTATGTTTCAGCAGCGATATGCTGCTGGCGGGTCGCCACTTCTTCCCGCACGACCCGCCCGAAGCCATCGCCCACAAAATTCTCGCCACCAACATCTCCGACATCGCCGCCATGGGCGGGCAACCGCGCTGGGTGCTGCTCAGCGCAGCCCTGCCCGAGCTTAACGAGCCGTGGCTGCAAGCCTTTTCAGATTGCCTATTTGCCACCCTGCGCCAATACGGCATCACGCTTATCGGCGGCGACACCACCCAAGGCAATCTGGCGTTTAACGTTGCCATCACGGGCGAGTTGCCCGCAGGCAAAGCCTTGCGCCGCAGCGGTGCGCAGCAAGGCGACGACATTTGGGTGTCGGGGCAAATTGGGCTGGCTGCCGCCGCGCTGCACCATATTTGGGGCAACATCAGGCTGCCTGAAACGCTGTTCACCCGCTGCGAAGCCGCCCGCCTGCGCCCTACCCCGCGCGTTGCCCTTGGGCAAGCCATTTTGCCCTTTGCCACAGCCGCCCAAGACATCTCCGATGGGCTTGCCCAAGACATCGGGCATATACTTGCCGCATCCCACGCCAGCGCAGAGCTGTTTGCCCACGCCGTGCCCACCCTGCCCGCGCTGCGCCAAGCCCTGCCCGAAGCCACGCTCCACGAGCTCACCTTTACGGGCGGCGACGACTACGAACTGCTGTTTACCGCCCCGCCCAGCCATCGCCACAACATCCAAGCCGCCGCCCAAGCCGCGCAAACGCCCGTGCAACGCATCGGCAAAATCACCCATTCAGGCAGCCTGAAAATCCTAAACGCCCACGGCGATGAAATCCACCTTGCCCGCAAAGGGTTTGACCACTTTGCCACGGCGTAAAGACGTGCCAGTATGCAAAGGCAGCCTGAAAACCAAAAAACAGCCGTTTATCGCAAACGGCTGTTTCTTATACAACACAGCATAAAGCATTCAAACCCACATCAATCCTCGCCCCACACCTCGGCGGCGATTTCTTCCACCAGCTTCACTTTCGCCCATTGCTGCGCTTCAGTCATGATGTTGCCCTCTTCGGTGGACGCAAAGCCGCATTGTGGCGACAGGGCAAGCTGTTGCAATGGCACGATTTTTGCCGCTTCGGCGATGCGGGCTTTGACAGCGGCTTTGTCTTCCAATTCGGGGAATTTGGATGTAATCAAGCCCAGCACAATGCGTCCTTTGTGCGGGTTGTCGTTGAAGTATTTGAGCGGTTCAAAGCCGCCTGCGCGGTCGGTGTCGTATTCCAAAAAATAGCCGTCGTAGGCAGTCTGCCCGAATAGCTCGGGGGCAACGGGGTCGTATGCGCCGCTGAGCAGATAGGATGATTTGTAGTTGCCACGGCAAACGTGGGTGGTAATGGTCATGTCGGCGGGTTTGTCTGCCAAGATGGCTTGGATGTTTTCCAGCGCGATTTGTTTGCTGCCTTCAAAGTCAAAATCTTCTTTGCCGTAGTTGTTGCACAGCGTGCCCCAGTACACATCATCGATTTGCAAATAGCGGCAGCCTGCTTGGTAAAACGCGCGGATGGCATCTTTATAGGCTTGACGCACGTCTTGGGCAAAGGCTTGTTTGCTTGCATACACGCCTGTGTCCCAGATAAAGGGATACATCAGCTGGTTGGGGCTGGGGATGGTGTATTTGACGATGCCGCGGTTGCCGACAATTTTGGCCAGCGATTGATAATGCTGGATAAAGGGATGGTTTTCGTTCCAAGATACTTTGCCGCAGCAGCGGGTGTTGTATTTGCGAACTTCGGTGTTTTTAAAGGCGTAGGCTTGCTCGGGGATAAAGCCTTCTATGCCGTTTAGGTTTTCTAGGAAATCTATGTGCCACCACGAGCGGCGAAATTCGCCATCGGTGATGACTTGGATGCCTGCGTCTAGCTGGTCTTGCACCAGTTTGGCGATTTCTTGGTCTTCTATTTGGGTGAGCGCGTCGCGGTTGATTTTGCCTGCGGCAAAGTCGGCGCGGGCTTGTTTGAGCGCGGCGGTGCGCAGGTAACTGCCAACGGTGTCGGCGTGTAGGGGCAGGGTTTTGCTCATAAAGCGTTCCTTTTTATGGTTGGAGAATAGGGAGCAGAATGTTAAAACAAGTTAAGACTGTTCGCAAATGGTAATGCGGGGTGTGGTGGGTGTTAAGGCAGCCTGAAAATGCGTTTTAGCTTCGCTGAAACTCGCTTCGCTCGTTTTCAGGCTGCCTGATGCCATCCGCGCTGGTACAATCCGCTATCCTTTTCGCTTCGCCACGCCGCTGGGCTTTTAGTTTCACCACTCTGCTGCGCTACGCGGGCTGCCCCAATCCCCCTTTCTCTTGTTCACAAAGGAACACACCATGAAACACCTTTCCACCCAATCGCCCACTTTCCAGCAAGAGCTGCAAGCTCTGCTTGCCTTTGAAACCGCGCAAGACCCGAAAATAGACCAAATCGTTGCCGATATTTGCGCCGATGTGCAACAGCGCGGCGACGCGGCGGTGCTGGAATACACCAACCGTTTTGACGGCACGCAAGCGCAAACAATGGCAGATTTAACCCTGTCGCAAGACGATTTAAAAGTCGCGTTTTTCAGGCTGCCTGAAAACGTGCAAGCCGCGCTGAAAACCGCTGCCGAGCGCGTAGAAAGCTATCATCAACACCAAAAACAAGCATCGTGGAGCTACACCGATGCCGATGGCACGCTGCTGGGGCAGCAAATCACGCCGCTAGACCGTGTGGGGATTTATGTTCCAGGGGGCAAGGCGGCGTATCCCAGCAGCGTGATTATGAACGCCATGCCCGCGCATGTGGCAGGCGTGCCCGAAATCATCATGGTTGTGCCCACGCCGCAGGGCGAGCGCAACGACATCGTGCTGGCGGCGGCGTATATCGCAGGTGTAACCAAAGTGTTCACCATCGGCGGGGCGCAAGCCGTTGCCGCGCTGGCGTATGGCACGCAAACCGTGCCGCAAGTGGACAAAATCACAGGGCCGGGCAACGCCTTTGTTGCCGCCGCCAAACGTCGCGTGTTTGGCGTGGTGGGGATTGATATGGTGGCAGGCCCGAGCGAGATTTTGGTGATTGCCGATGGCAGCACGCCCGCCGATTGGGTGGCGATGGATTTGTTTAGCCAAGCCGAACACGACGAAATCGCCCAAGCCATTTTAATCGCCACATCGCAAGATTATCTCAACGAAATTCAGGCTGCCATGACGCGCCTGATGCCCACCATGCCGCGCCGCGCGATTATTGAAGCCAGCCTAGGCAATCGCGGCGCAATGATTTTGGCAAAAGATTTAGACGAAGCCTGCGCCATCGCCAACTACATCGCGCCCGAGCATCTGGAATTATCGGTAGAAAACGCCGCCGCATGGGCGCAAAAAATCCGCCACGCAGGCGCGATTTTCATGGGACGCTACACCAGCGAAAGTTTGGGCGACTACTGCGCCGGCCCCAATCATGTGTTGCCCACCAGCCGCACCGCGCGGTTTTCATCGCCCTTGGGCACATACGATTTCCAAAAACGCAGCAGCCTGATTCAAGTATCCGAACAAGGCGCGCAAACGCTCGGCAAAATCGCCAGCGTATTGGCGCACGGCGAAAGTTTAACCGCCCACGCGCGGGCGGCAGAGTTTCGCTTGAAGGATTGAGCGGGGTTAGGCAGCCTGAAAAGTATGCTGGCTTGATTATGGTTGATGGCAAGCAGTATGGGTTAAAACTTCTGCAATCTGTTCCTTCTCCCGCTGGCGGGGGAAGGCTAGGATGGGGGTGGTAGGTGGATTAAACAGCCGCCCCACCCTAACCCGCCAGCAGGAGCGGAGACGGCAGTGCAGCATACTTTTTAGAACACCACCTAACGTTTAAAGGCAGCCTGAAAACAAAACCGTTTGCTGTGGTGGAAAACGGTTTTTTGCTGGTGGGATTGAGTTTCAGGCTGCCTTTATTGCCACCCCCATTTTCATGCTGCCTGTAACAAATCAACAAAAGCAGCCTGAAACTTGCCAACACCCCACCTAAAGAGTATCTTCACGCTTTTTAACAAACATTGTTCACCCACCCACGAAAGGAACACCATGACACGCGAAGTCCCCGCCGTATTCGGCAGCGTATTCCACCCCGAAATGCCCGTTATCGCCTTTGAAAACGGCGCATGGCAGCCTACCCGCTGGCAATCCAGCAGCGAATTTACCCTTGCCCCAGGGGCGCACAGCCTGCACTACGGCAGCGAATGCTTTGAAGGGCTCAAAGCCTTCCGCCACGCCGATGACAGCATCCACCTATTCCGCCCCAATATGAACATCGCCCGCATGCGCCAAAGCGCGCGCCTGCTGCATTTGCCCGTGCCCGAAACCGAGCCTTTTCAGGCTGCCTTGGTTGAACTGGTGCGCCGCGCCAGCGACATCATTCCCGATGCGCCCGCCTCGCTCTATCTGCGCCCCACGCTTATCGGCACCGACCCCGTTATCGGCAAGGCCGCCACGCCATCAGCCAACGCGCTGCTCTATATTCTCGCCTCCCCCGTGGGCGATTATTTTAAAGTTGGCTCGCCCATGAAGCTGTTGGTGGAAACCGAACACGCCCGCTGCGCGCCTCACATGGGGCGCATCAAATGCGGCGGCAACTACGCCTCCGCGCTGGCGTGGGTGCTCAAAGCCAAAGAAGAACACGGCGCCAACCAAGTGCTGTTCTGCCCCAATGGCGACGTGCAAGAAACCGCCGCCGCCAACTTCGCGCTGATTCACGGCAACGAAATTATCACCAAACCGCTCACCAGCGAATTCTTGCACGGCGTAACGCGCGATTCGGTTTTAACCGTTGCCACCGATTTGGGCTACACCATCAGCGAGCGCAACTTCACCGTCGCCGAGCTTAAAGCCGCCGTAGAACAAGGCGCGGAAGGCATCCTAACAGGCACAGCCGCCGTCATCTCGCCCGTTACCAGCTTTGTGATTGACGGCAAAGAAATCCCCGCTGCCAGCACCGAGCGCGGCACTGCCATCCGCAAAGCCGTTACCGACATTCAATTTGGCTTGGCAGCAGACAAATACGACTGGTTGGTGCGCGTGTAAACCTTGTCCACACGATTATGATTAGCCAACGTCATCAAGGCAGCCTGAAAATGTATTTTCCATTTTCAGGCTGCCTTTTTATTTTCGACTACTGTCCGCGCAAAAACAGCGCGTCCAAATCTGCCAGCCCCAGCTTCACCCAAGTGGGTCGCCCGTGGTTGCATTGGTTGCTGCGCGGGGTGGCTTCCATATCGCGCAGCAGGGCGTTCATTTCGGGCAGCGTGAGCTGTCGCCCCGCGCGGATGGAGCCGTGGCACGCCATCGTGCCCAAAATCTGATTTTCTTTGGCTTCAATGGTTTGGCTGCTGCCCACCGCTGCCAGTTCGCGCAACACATCGCGTGCCAGCGCGGCAACGTCCGCCTTGCCCAGCATCTGCGGCACGGCGCGCACGGCAATCTGCCCGTTGCCCAAATTCGCCAAATCCAAGCCGTATTGCGCCAGCTCGGCGGCGTAGTCGGCGAGCGCGGCAAGCTCGTTGTGCGTGGCTTCAAAGGCGACGGGAATCAGCAGCATTTGCGTTTTCAGGCTGCCTGATGCGCCGCGCTGGGCTTTCATTTTTTCGTAGTTCACGCGCTCGGCGGCGGCGTGCATATCCACCAAAATCAAGCTGTCCGCCGCCTGCGCCAGCACATAAATTCCCAAAAGCTGCGCGATAGCAAAACCCAGCGGATAGGCGTTTTCAGGCTGCCTATCGGGCTGTCCATCGGCTTGCACGGGCGGTGCAAACGCGGGTAAATCGTCATCATCGCGGTAAAGCTCGGCATAGGCGCGCAAAGCGGCGCGGTTTTCGTTGAGCGATAACGGGCGTTGTTGCGGCGCGCGCGCGGCGGCTTGATACGTCATCGGCGCGGATTTGGGGCTGCCTGAACCACTTGAACCATTTGAACCATTTGCAACGGCGTGGGCAGCGGGCGTTTCCGTTTTCAGGCTGCCTGAAAACAAGGCGGCATCGGCGGCAGCATCGGGCGCAGCATTAAGGCGCGGTGCATCGGTGGCAAAACGCTGCTGCAAAATCGCGCCCGCATTGCTCACGCTTTCGGTCACATCGGCACGGGTTTCGGCTAACGCCTTGTTTAGCGCGTGAAAAATCATCTGATGCACCGCTTGGCTGTCACGGAAACGGATTTCGGTTTTTGTGGGATGCACGTTCACATCCACCTGCTCGGGCGGCAAATCCAAAAACAGCGCAAACGCGGGCGTGATTTGATGGTGCAACACATCGCGATACGCCTGCTTCACCGCGTGCAGCATCACCTTATCACGCACAAAGCGGTTGTTTACAAAGAAAAATTGCTTGTCGCTTTTGCCCTGCGCAAAGGTGGGCTTGGAGATAAAACCGCGCAACGCCATCTCGCCCGCGTGGCAATCAATCGGCAAGGATGCAACCTGAAACGCCGCGCCCACAATCGCCGCCACGCGCTCGGGCAAGGGCTGCGCGGGGTAATCAAACACCGCTTTGCCGTTGTTTTTTAACGAGAACGCCACGGCGGGGTTCGCCAGAGCCAGCCGCTCCAACATGGTGGCGCAATGCGCGTATTCGGTGTTTTCCGATTTCAAAAACTTGCGCCGCGCGGGCGTGTTGAAAAACAGCTCGGCGATTTCAATCGTGGTGCCGACTGGGTGCGCGGCGGCGGCAATCTCGCCCACTGCGCCATCCACCGCGCGGATTTGGTGCGCGTGGGCATTGTGCGCGGTGCGGCTGGTGAGCGTGAGCCGCGACACGGATGCGATGCTCGCCAGCCCTTCGCCGCGAAACCCCATGCTTTTAACGTGTTCCAAATCGGCTAAGTTTTTGATTTTGCTGGTGGCATGGCGCGACAGCGCGAGCGGCAAATCGTCCGCTTCCATGCCGCAACCGTTGTCGCACACGCGCAAAAGTTTGATGCCGCCGCCCGCGATGTCCACGCTGATTTGCGTTGCGCCCGCGTCTAGGCTGTTTTCCACGATTTCTTTGAGCGCGTTGGCGGGGCGTTCCACCACTTCGCCTGCGGCAATTTGGTTGATAAGATGGCTGGGGAGAAATTGAATGATGGACATGGTGTGAATGGGGGCTGACAGAAGTGGGCGGATTATAGCAAAGGCAGCCTGAAACATGGCGGGGCTAGGGTCTATTGAATACGCTATTTGGCGACGAGCCGTCGCTGCTCTATTTTAGGTTTTCAGGCTGCTTGATGACTGTTTACAAGGCAGCCTGAAAACAAAACGCTTGATGTTTTGCTCAATATTTTTGGTCGGCTGGATGGGTTTTCAGGCTGCCTAACTCTCCAAAAATGTTTAATGCTGCTGCCCACTCCCCTACGTCCAGCCGAACGGAGCATCCTTTTTTCGGGAAAAAGCGTGCGCTTGTCCGACGGCGCACGAAGTGCGGCTA